>JBGSJD010000400.1:0-2813 GCA_041742195.1 Hyphomicrobiaceae bacterium | reverse complement strand
GTGCTCGGGGTCGTGCTGGCCTACGCCCGGCGAGTTGCGCCCAACGCCTTCACACGTCCTGCGGTTCGGGTCGCGGGCCTCGGCTACGCCCTCCCCGGCACGGTGCTGGCGCTCGGCCTACTCATCCCGCTCGCGCAATTCGACAACTGGTTAGATGGCCATATGCGCGCGTTGTTCGGCATCTCGACGGGGCTTCTCATCTCGGGCACACTGACGATGCTCGTGCTCGCCTACAGCGTCCGCTTCCTCGCCGTCGCGCACGGGACGCTCGAAGCAGGGCTCGAGCGCATCTCGCCCAACCTCGACGCCGCTGCCCGCACCCTCGGGGAGAGCGCGCTCTCGGCGCTCCGGCGCGTGCATCTGCCGCTTCTCGTTCCGGCGCTCGCGACCGCGGGGCTTCTCGTTTTCGTGGATGCGATGAAGGAATTGCCAGCCACACTGCTGCTGCGGCCGTTCAACTTCGAGACGCTCTCGACGCACGTCTACGCGCTGGCATCGCTGGAGCAGGTCGAGGCCGCGAGCGTCGGTGCCGTCGCGATCGTGCTCGCCGGGCTGGTGCCGGTGCTCCTGTTGCACAAGGCCGTCGCCGATGGACGGGTGGGCGGCTGAGCCCTGCCGGCGCACGTGCTGGCTGGACGTGGCGTGCTTCGCCCGTATGGTGGGCGGGGAGCGTGGCAAGGCAGGAGACACGTCGATGGATGTGAAGATCGAGCGCGACATCGTCTTCGGCGAGGCGCGGGTCGGCTACGATGGTGGGCGCGGCGCGATGGCCAGCGTGCCGCTCAAGCTCGACGCCTATCTGCCGTCCGACGAGCAGCTGGTGTCGCCTCCGCGACCGGCCCTGATCATGGCGTTCGGCGGCGCCTTCCATCGCGGCTCCAAGGACAACGACGCGTTCACGGACGGCAAGGGCACCAGCACGGCCGTGGCGGAGTATTGCCGCCGGTTCGCCGCCGAAGGGCATCCCGCGTTCTCGGTCGAGTATCGGCTGGCGCAGTCCGATCCCGATCCCGGCACATCGCCCGTCCTCACGCGTCCGGACGAGATCCCGATGTCGCGCATCAATCCCGTGCGGGTGGAACTCGGGCTGCCGCCCGTATCGGCGCGGGAGATGGCCGGCGTGATGGAAGCCGCGTTCGAGGACGTGGCCAATGCCGTGCGCTTCGTCAGGGCGAATGCCACGCGCTTCGGGGTCGACGTCGACCGCATCGTGCTCGGCGGCTTCTCGGCGGGCGGACGCTCGGCGATGTATGCTGCCTACGGAAAGCGCGTCGAGGTCGCGGCCGTTGTCTCGTTGTCGGGGCCGCTGGTGCCGGCGGACGCCGACGTCTACCTGGCGAAGGGTGGCGTGATGCCGCCGCTCACCCTCGTCTCGGGCGAGCGGGATCTCGATTACGTCGTGGAGTTCGTGCCGCAGATTGCAGCCAAATTTCGGACCGCCGGACGTCCCGTGGAGCACGTTCTGGTGCCGGGGGGCACGCATTTCTATGCCGCAGAAGCGCGGACCGACGACGGGCGCACGGTCATCGAAGTCGTGCGCGATGCACTGGCTCGCGTCGCTCAGCTGCCGCGTCAGACGGCGAGGTAGCGCTCCGCGATCGAGGGATCGGCGGCGAGGTCGGCGAGCGTGCCCGTGAAGCGCTTCGTGCCGGTCTCGAGAATCAGCACCCGGTCGGCGAAGTCGCGGACGAAGGCGAGGTTCTGCTCGGAGACGACAAGCGCGATGCCGCGCGACTTGAGCGTCCCGACCGCCTCGGCGATGCGCTCCAGGATGACCGGAGCGAGGCCCTCCGACGGCTCGTCGAGAAGCAGCAGGCGCGGATTGCCCATCAAGGTGCGGGCGATCGCGAGCATCTGCTGCTCGCCGCCCGAGAGGTAGCCCGCGCGACGCTCGCGAATGGCGGCCAATGGCGGGAACAGCTCCCAGATCTCGGTTTCACTCCACGCGTGTCCGTCGCGCGGGGGGAGCCGTCCAACGGCCATGTTCTCGGCGACCGAGAGGCCCGCGAAGATGCGGCGGTCCTCGGGCACGTAGCCGATGCCGGCGGCGGCGATCCGGTGTGTCGGCCAATCGCCGATGCTCTGGCCGTCGAACACGATACGGCCCCGGCGCTCCACCTCGAGGCCCATGACCGATTTGAGGGTCGTCGACTTGCCGGCGCCATTGCGGCCGAGCAGGACCAACGCCTCGCCGCGCGCGACGGTCAGGTCCAGATCGCGGACAACGGTTGCGCGCCCATAGGACGCCGAGAGGCCGGATATTTCGAGGAGAGGAGACGCGTCGCGCTCCGCCGCGTCGGTCGTGTTCGCCCGTCGGCTCATGGCGCGGCGACCTTTCCGAGATAGACCTCGCGCACCGTAGGATTACGGCGGATTTCGTCCGGCGTGCCGGTCGCGACCAACTCACCGCCGCTCATGACGACAATGCGCGTGGCGTGGCGGAAGACGACGCTCATGTCGTGCTCGGTGAAGAGAATGGCGGCGCCGCGCGCCTTGCAGACGCGAACGGCCAGCGTCATCAAAGCCTCGCGTTCGGCCGCCGCCATGCCGGCCGTCGGCTCGTCCATGAGAAGGAGCGACGGCGCGTTCGCGAGCGCCATCGCCAGTTCGACGCGCTTCAGGTCGCCATAGGCCAAGGTGCCGGCGAGCCGATCCGCCAGCTCCGTGAGACCGACGTCGGCGAGGAGCGCATCGGTCTGCTTCGCCGAGAGCGCGGCCGGTCGCGACAGGCTCCAGAAACGGGGCACAAGCGCCATGACGCCGACGGCGACGTTCTCGCGCACGGTCATGGAGGGGAAGGTCGCCGTGATCTG
>JBGSJD010000399.1:0-2568 GCA_041742195.1 Hyphomicrobiaceae bacterium | reverse complement strand
AGCCTGCCCGTGCGCTTCGACTGGGGCGGCGACACGCCGGCGCCAACGGTCGGCGCCGGGCCGCCCAAGGTGCGCATTCACTAAGCAAGTCTGGCACTAAGCAAGTCTGGCACTAAGCAAGTCTGGCACTACGCAAGTCTGGCACTCGGCCAGTCTGGCACTCGGTATGTCTAGGCGATCGGCCGGCCGATGACTGTCGCCAGAAGGCGCTGGCCGCCGGGAACGCGACCCGTCAGGCTCGCGAGCAGGCGGAGCACGTCGTCGTCGATCGAGCGGGCGACGACCCTGAAGGCCACCAGCATGGCGAGCCCGCAGGCCAGAATGTCGAGGAGGGCCGTCGCGGGCGAATGGCCGAGCAGCGGCACGAGCGTGCGGTCGGTCGCCACACTCACAGCGCCGACGGCTGCCGTCACGACGAGGCCGCCGGAACAAGCCGCGAGCAGAGTGCGGAGCGGCAATCCGACGGCTGCGATGGTGGCTGCGATGATGACGCCGGCCCGCAGCAGGACGAGACCCAGAACGCACCAGCTCAGGAGAACGATCGAACCGGCCTGAGCCACCAGGTAGAGTACGACGATCCAGACGGCGACGATCGGCAGCTGCAGCAGAAACTCGAGGCGGATGGCCCCCGAGTTCCACAGGGCAGGTGTCGCGAGGCCCATCAGCAGGTAAGCCGGCATGGCCAGCGCCAACGGTGCGAGCACGTCGCCGCCACCGGTCCATTTCGAGCCGTAGAGTGTCACGAACACGGTCTCGGCCGATCCGGCGACGCCGGCAAAGATCGGTGCGACGAACAACAGGACGGCGGCGAACAGCGTCTGCATGCCACGCGCGAGCTGCGCCTGATCGTCCTGCACGCGGGCGCTCGCGGCGTAGAAGACCGACTGCATCAGGGCGAGCAGCGTCGTCATCGGCGTCATGATCAGATTGCTCGCCGTCGCATAGACGCCGGCCGCAGCCGTGCCGATGGCCGAGCCGGCAATGGCGCGATCGATGCTGCTCATAGCCCAGTTGACGAGATTGGTCGCGAGGACGGTCGCCCCGAAGCCCAGGATGTCCGGCGCCGACGGCTGCCAGAGCAGCGGCTTCACGGGATGGCGCACGGACATGTACTGCATCGCCGCCATCACGACGGCCTGGACCATGAAGCCGGCGACGAGCGCGTGGACGCCGAGACCGGCGATCGCCATCGGGATGGCGAACACGAAGAAGCCGACACCGTAGCTGACGACGGCTGCAATATTGAGCGCGCGGAAATCCAGCTTGCGGCGCAGCATGGCGCCGGACGCGGCAGCGGCCGAATTGATCAGGCAGCTCGGCGCCAGCAGGGCGACCACGGTCTCGAGGCGCGGGTCGCCGCCGAGCGACGCCACCGTCGGCGCGAGGCGCCAGAGGATCAGCGTCATGGCGATACCGAGGATGATCTGCCAAGTGAAGACGAAGCGGAGGTCCTCGTCGGTGACGGTCGGGCGCTGGATCAGGCCGTAGGCGAGGCCCACGTCGGCGAAGAGGCCCGACAGCATCACCGCGACGAGAGCCACCGCGAAGACGCCGTAGAGGTCGGGGCCGAGCAGGCGCGCCAGAACGATCTGGGCTGCGACCTGCATGACGATGCGCAACACGCTGCCGCCTGCTCCCCACAACATCGCGGTGACGCTGCGGTGGCGCAGTCCGTCGGCCGACGTGCCGGCGTCCGTCATCGTAGAGGTGTCATCATAGAGGTGTCCGGGCGAAGTTCATTGCAGTCCTCGATCGGTGGCGGCGATGATGAGGACCACCCGCGGCATCTCAGCCGAGCGCAATCGTCACGACGTGCAACTCGCCGCTCATCGTCGTCTCGAGCCAGCGGGCGCCGTCCTCGAGTGCCGCCTTCGACGCATGTCCTTCCTGCGCCACCAACAGGCAGACGTCCGCGTGAGCCGCCAGCGCGAGGGTGAGGCGATCGCGCGGATTGGCGGCGGCATCGACGACGATGGCATCGTAGTGCGAAAGAGGTGCGATCAGTGTGCGGCCCAGGCGAGAGATGTTTTCACGCGGCAGGTTCGCTCCCGCCAGTGCCCCCGTCGGCAGAAGTGCCACGGGGGGATCGGAACGTTCCACGAGGCACTCCTCGCACGTCGCCGTGCCGCCGACAACCTCGGCAAGGCCGGGTGCGGACGATTTCCCGCCCGCCGCCGTCGCGACGCCACTGAGGTGATCGGCATCGACGAGGACGACGCGGTCGCCCGAGCGCGCGAACGCGAGCGCCAGGTTGAGGGCGATCGTCGATTTGCCCTGATAAGGCTCCGCCGATGTCACGAGGCAGACGAGGGCGCCCGTCCGACGCCGGATGCCCGAGAGGGACCGCACGATGCGATCGATCGCTGCGGCCGTCTCGCTTTCGGGGGGAGCAGAGAAATAGAGCGCCTGATCGGTGCCGGCGGCCGTCTTGTTCAGGAAGCCCGTCAACTTGCGTGGTGTCGGCACCGGGATGCGATGGGTCGAGGCGGAGCTGAACAACGGCTCGAGCTGCAGGTGGCTGCGCACACGAGGGTCGCGTTGATCGCGGCGGAGCGCCAGCGCTGCTCC
>JBGSJD010000398.1:0-7965 GCA_041742195.1 Hyphomicrobiaceae bacterium | reverse complement strand
GTCCGCGTTCACGGCCGGCGGCCGCCCGTCGGCCGGTGCAAACGCCGCCTTCAACGCGCTACGCACGTCGCTGTACTTGAATTCCTCGATCCGGCGATGTGGCAAGCCCGTCTCGCGGAACCGCTCCATCGCAGCAGCGCGTCGCGCGGCGGCGTCTCCGGTTCCCGGCAGCGACGCAGCCACGGCAGCGAACTGCCGCGCCAAGGCTTCCTCGGCCTCCGACTTCATGAGCGTGACGATCATTTCGTCCCTTCAGGTCATCCAATGGAAAAGAGCAATGCGGGATGGGCTAGCGGCTCAGGCCGCTTTTCCCGCAAAGCCCGCATATCCACTCTTCTCGAGTTCGAGCGCGAGTTCCTTGCCGCCGGTCTTCTGGATACGTCCGTGGGCCAGCACGTGGACCTTGTCCGGCACGATAAAATCGAGAAGCCGCTGGTAGTGCGTGATGACCAGCATCGAGCGACCCGGCCCGCGCAGGCGGTTTGCGCCATCGGCGACAATACGGATGGCGTCGATGTCGAGGCCGGAATCGGTCTCGTCGAGCACGCACAGCGACGGATCGAGCATCGTCATCTGAAGCACTTCCATGCGCTTCTTCTCGCCGCCCGAGAAGCCGACGTTCAGCGGACGCTTCAGCATCTCGTCCGTGACCCCGAGTTCGGCGGCCTTGGCGCGGATGAGGCGCAGGAAGTCGGGCGTCGTCAACTCGGCCTGTCCTCGCTTCTTCTTGAGAGAATTGAGCGCGGTGCGGAGGAACGTCATCGTCGCGACGCCCGGAATCTCGATCGGATACTGGAACGCCAGGAACACGCCCGCCGCCGCCCGCTCGTCAGGCTCCATCTCGAGGATCGATGTACCGTTCCACAGGATGTCGCCGCCGGTCACCTCGTAGCCGTCGCGCCCAGCGATCACATAGGCGAGCGTCGACTTGCCTGAGCCGTTCGGGCCCATGATGGCGTGCACTTCGCCATCGGGAACCGAAAGCGTGACCCCTTTGAGGATCTCTTTTCCATCTTCGGCGATACGGACCGTGAGGTCCTTGATCTCGAGCATCATGATCTCCTGTCGGGCTTGGACCGATCCCGCACGCGGGCTCGGCTTGGCCGATTCTTGATGTCGGTTGCCCATCGGGCTCCGACGCAATCTCGTTGACCGCCGCCCCCTTCTCTCGGGGCCGGCCGCACTCACTCGGTCATCGACGGACCGGGCAACTGGCCTGATCCACGGAACTCCCGTTCGATCGGATCAGCCATGCCCGAAAGCATGGCCGAACCGCCACCCGGTCAGTTCTTCGTCCTCACGAACTCCAGCTCCGACGTGTAAAGCACGCCCAGCCAGTCACAGGTGTCGGGCGAGCGCTCCGCGAACTCGACGAGGAAAGCCCGGCCCTGATCGAGGCTTTCCAGCACGGTCACTTGCGCACCCGGCAGAAGCTTCAGGTCGCCCCGCTTGTTCGACAGGGCATTGCGCCGCTGACACTCATCGGTGTCGATCTCCCGCAATAGCGTTGCGGTCTTCGTGATCTCGCCGAACCCAGCCGCGTCACTCATCGAACGTCTCCATCAATTGAGGTCCCTGCCCGAATGACCGGCACCCCTCGTTTCACTCCCCGTTCACGGCCGGGTTCATCCCGGTTCGACGTCCTCGGATACGTTGTGCATCCGGACCGTTGGGCTGGCCTCTCGGGTCCGGCAGGGAAGCCGGTCGGCGGAGGCCCGCCTGTTCCTCGATCCGCCCGTTCGGGCGCACCGATCTATGACCGCGCCATCGAGCCGGCGCGCCTGATGACAAGAGCAAGGTCAGCCGACGCTGCCCTCGAGGCTGATGCCGATGAGCTTCTGCGTCTCCGCCATGAATTCCATCGGGAGTTGCTGCAGCACGTCGCGCACGAAGCCGTTGACGATGAGAGCCACCGCCTCTTCGTCGCTGAGGCCGCGCTGACGGCAATAGAAGAGCTTGTCGTCCGAAATCTTGGACGTGGTCGCCTCGTGCTCGAAATGAGCCGAAGAGTTCTTGGCCTCGAGATAGGGCACGGTGTGCGCGCCGCAGCGATTGCCGATGAGCAGGCTGTCGCAATTTGTGAAATTGCGCGCATTGGTGGCCTTCCGGTGCGCTGAGACAAGGCCGCGATAAGTATTCTGCGAATGACCGGCCGCGATCCCCTTGGAGATGATGCGGCTCGAGGTGTTACGGCCAAGGTGGATCATCTTCGTGCCGCTGTCCACCTGCTGGCGGCCATTCGAGATGGCAATCGAGTAGAATTCGCCACGACTACCGTCGCCGCGCAGGATGCAGCTCGGATATTTCCAGGTGATCGCGGAGCCGGTTTCCACCTGCGTCCAGGAGATTTTCGAATTCCGCCCGCGGCAATCCCCGCGCTTGGTGACGAAGTTGTACACCCCGCCCTTGCCGTTCTTGTCGCCCGGATACCAGTTCTGAACGGTCGAATACTTGATTTCCGCGTCGTCGAGGGCGATCAACTCGACGACCGCCGCGTGGAGCTGGTTCTCGTCCCGCATCGGCGCCGTGCAGCCCTCGAGATAGGACACGTAGCTGCCCTTGTCGGCGATGATGAGGGTCCGCTCGAACTGCCCCGTATTCCGCTCGTTGATGCGGAAGTACGTCGAGAGTTCCATCGGGCAACGCACGCCCTCGGGGATGTAGACGAACGAGCCGTCCGAGAAAACCGCCGAGTTTAGCGCCGCATAATAGTTATCGGACTGGGGAACCACCGAACCCAGATACTTCCGGACCAGCTCGGGATGTTCGCGCATGGCCTCCGAGATCGAGCAGAAGATCACACCGGCTTTGGCGAGTTCTTTACGGAACGTGGTGACGACCGAGACGGAATCGAACACCGCATCGACCGCGACCCGCCCCGCCATGCTCTGGTAGCCGTCGGCCTGGTCGAGCCCCGACGGCTCGCCCTGCTTCCGGACACCCGCCAGGATTTCCTGTTCCTTCAGGGGGATGCCGAGCTTCGCGTAGGTCGCGAGCAACTCCGGATCGACCTCGTCGAGCGACTTCGGACCCTCCGTCGACTTCGGCGCAGAATAGTAATGCAGGTCCTGGAAATCGATCTTCGGATAATCGACCTTGGCCCAGGTCGGCTCCGTCATGGCAAGCCAGCGCTCGAAGGCATCGAGGCGCCAGGCGAGCATCCAGTCCGGCTCGGACTTCTTCGCCGAAATGAACCTGACGATATCCTCGTTGAGGCCTTTCGGCGCCTTCACGCTCTCGATCGTCGTCTCGAACCCGTACTTGTACTTGTCCACATCCAGGGCGTGGACCTGCTCGACCGTCTCGCGTACCGCGGGCATTCGCCTCTCCTTGTGTGTCCGACTTCAGGCCGCTCGGCGGCCTTCGGCCGCCGTCGTCTGCCAAGCCCTCAAGAATGCAGTGATGTCGTCGTTGGTCGTGGTCCGTCCGACGCTGATCCGCAGCGAAGCGCTCGTGACGCTGTCGTCGTACCCCATCGCCTGCAGAACCCGACTTCGCACCACCTTGCCCGACGAGCACGCCGCGCCTGAGCTGATCGCGAAGCCCGCCAGATCGAAAGCCGCGACGAGCAACTCCGCTGGCTGCCCCGGAACGGCAATGCAAGTGGTGTTGGGAAGTCGCCGCGTCTCCTGGCCCATTACGACGAGAGATGGTGAAATGGATCGAAGGCCGGCTTCGAGTTGCTCCCGCATACCGCCGAGTTGCTCTTGCGCCGCCCCCGACTCCGCCAAGGCGATGCGCGCCGCCGCGCCGAACCCGACGATGGCGGCCACGTTCTCCGTGCCAGCCCGCTGGCGTCGCTCCTGTCCACCACCTGCGATCAGCGGCGAAAGGCCTTGTCCCGGCTTGCTGACGAGCGCGCCGATGCCCTTCGGCCCGCCGATCTTGTGCGCCGACAGGGTCACGAAGCTCGCGCCGAGTTCGGTAACGGAGAACGCAATGCGTCCAGCCGCCTGCACGGCATCGCAAAGCACGGGCACACCGCGCTCCGCCGCCATCCGGACGACATCCGCGACCGGCTGAACCACGCCCGTTTCGTTGTTGGCAAGCTGCAGCACGGCGAGCGTGCGGCCGCAATCGCGACGGCCATCGAGAGCGACGCCGAAACCGTCCACGGAGACCTGGCCCGAGGTCTCGGCCGGAACGACAACACGATGCGCACCGCTGGCGTCGATCGCGGCCAGTACGCTGTCGTGCTCGAGATCCGACGCGATGATCGCGTCCCATCCGGAGCGAACGACCCAGTTGTTGGCTTCCGTCGCACCACTTGTGAAGACGACATGCGAGGGTTCCGCACCGACCAACCGGGCGACGTCCGCCCGGGCCTGCTCGATCAGATGTCTCGTCCGTCGCCCTTCGGCGTGGACGGAGGACGGATTGCCGATCTCGTCGAGCGCAGCGATCATCGCGTTGCGCGCTTCGGGTAACATCGGCGCCGTCGCATTCCAATCGAGATAGACGCGGCGGCTCATCGCTGAGCCCCGCTGCCGGACGTCCCGGCCCACGCCGCTTCACCCGCTGCGGGAAGCTGGCCCGGAATACCCGTCACCACGTCGTTGAGCGTGGTTCTGCTGAGAAACGCTTCGATCTGGCCACCGAGCGCCTCCCAGAGGTTGTGCGTCACACAGCGCTCGCCCTGCATGCACGTCTCGCCGGCGTGCCCCATGCAGCGCGTCATCCGCACGCCCTCATCGACGGCGGCCATGATTTCCGAGATCGTGATGTCCGAAGGCGAACGGCCGAGCTTGTAACCGCCGCTGCGTCCTCGGGCGCTTTCCACGAGCCCCGCCTTGCGCAGCTGCTGGAAGATCTGCTCGAGATAGGCGACCGTGATCTTCTGCCGCTCAGAGATCTGCGACAGGGGCACCGAGGCGTCGCCACCCCGCAATGCGAGGTCGGCCATGGCCATCACGGCGTACCGTCCGCGTGTCGTAAGCTCCACGACGAAACTCCACCTACCGAACGCCCGGCACGGCACCGGTGCAAACCAACGCACTGTGTACCAGGGCATGAACCGACATGGCCCGCGGGCATGAAAGTGCTTGCAACGCGCGCCAGCCTGCGTGCTAAGAAAACCCGGCCCGCAGGCTGGAGCCTGACCCCAGCCCATCCCGGCCGACACAGCCCGGTATGTTGGAACCATTCCAGACTAGCTGGTATATGGAAATTCCGAGCGAGACAGTCAAGTATTTTCGGGAGGCGACAGCAAACGCGCGCTCGTCGGCCTCCCGGCGCCCGGTTGGGATGCGGATGACACCTTCGTCCGCCTTGCCGTCCGACAACACGAGAAGAACGCTTCAGATTAAGGTCGAACGATGCCCGAGATCATCATCAATGGCCCGGCGGGCCGCATCGAAGCCCGGTATCACCATGCCGGCCGCATCGACAGCCCGATCGCGCTGATGCTCCACCCGCATCCGCAGTTCGGCGGCACGATGAACAATCAGATCGTCTACAATATCTACTATGCGTTCGTTGAGCGGGGTTTCTCCGTCCTGCGCTTCAACTTCCGCGGCGTCGGCCGCAGCCAGGGCTTCTTCGACAATGGCCCGGGCGAACTCGCCGACGCAGCCTCTGCCCTCGATTGGCTCCAGCTCCAGAACCCGGATTCGCGGTCGTGCTGGATCTCGGGCGTGTCGTTCGGCACCTGGATCGCCATGCAGCTCCTGATGCGCCGTCCCGAGATCGACGGCTTCATCTGCGTCGCCCCGCCAGCCAATCTCTACGACTTCAATTTCCTCGCCCCGTGTCCGTCGTCAGGGCTGCTGATCAGCGGCGAGAAGGACAAGGTCGTGCCGTGGAACTCCGTGGCGGAGCTGTCGACCAAGACCAAGACCCAGAAGGGGATCAAGATCGAGCACGCGGTGATCGCCGGCGCCAATCATTTCTTCGCCGATCAGCTCGACGAGATGAAAGGCCTGGTGGGCGACTATGTGGACAAGCGCATGGTCGAGATCCTGGCCGCGAAGCAGGAAAAGGAGTGAGGTGCCGCCGATCGGACACCCGGCGCGCCCTGCGACACCGGCATCTGGCCTTCGGCCTCAAATCGATCATAACTGACCGCTAGGAGCCGGCCGGGGACAATGTCCGTCGCGGGGGACGATCGCGACGGCGAGCGTAGAGGTGGGACATGGCAACCGTGATCGCCGTGCACGGCACGTTTGCGCACAGCACCGCCACTGACGGCGCCACCACGGCGCCGGGTCCGGACCAGCTTCAATGGTGGCAGCCGGGCAGCACGTTCGATAGCGACATCCGCCAGATGGTGGCGGCCGTGCCCGGCATGGGCAGTGGCACGCTCTCCATCGTTCCGTTCGAATGGAGCGGCGAGAACAGCGAGCTTGCCCGGCGCGAGGCAGGCAAGAGGCTCTACGCCGAGCTCGCAGCGCTCGATGCGAGGGGCGAGCCCTATTGCGTGGTCGGCCACAGCCATGGCGGGTCAGTAATCAACTGGGCTCTGCTGGAGGCCGCAGCGCGCAAGCAGCGCCTCGACGGGTTGCAGCGCTGGATCACCGTCGGCACGCCGTTTGTCAGCATGAAGCGGGAGCCGCTTTTGTTCCAGAGGCTCGATCTGGCCAAGAAGGTCGTGTTCGTCGCCTCGATGATGCTGGTCCTGATGTTTCTCGTCTACATCGGCGCCGAACTGCTGACGGGAGGCCGGATGCTGTTCGGCGCGACATTCCCGGCGGTCCTCGTGGTGACCGGCGTCATGATGAGCCTTCCCGTCATCGTCTTCTATGCCCTCTTGAAGTACCTCGACGGCCGATCGCTCCTGCACTATCGCAGGCGCGTCCGCGAGCGTGCCGAAGCCGCCTTCGCCAATCGCTGGTTGTCCCTGACCCACACCGACGACGAGGCGGTCCAGGGGCTGGCATTCCTGCCAGGTGCAAAGTTGTCGTTCTTCGACAAGCACTTCGCTGTCTCCGCGATCACGACCGTCTCCGTTTTCGCCGTGCCGCTTCTCTACCTCACGATTCTCACCTCGCCGACCGTGATGCTCGGCATCGGCGACTGGCTGAAGTCCGGCGTCTACGACAGTCAGCCGCACATCGAAGCCGAGGAAGCGCTACGCTCTGCCCGTGCTCAGCTTCGGCAGACCCGGAGGGAGCGGATCGCGACGGGTGACAGCCAGGGCGAGCGCCGCGCCCTGTGGCGGGAGTTCCGCGAGATGCGCGAACGGCTTGCCGAACGTTACCCCGATCTCCGGGCGGCCGAGCGTTCGCTCCGCTTCAAGCAGCGCTTCTTCGAGCAGGACAGCGTGCCTTGCGAGGGCGGCAGGCTGTGTGGCGCGGGCCGTGATCTGCGCATCAACAGCGGCCTGCTCCTCCATCTCGTGACGGACGAGTTGTCCTCGGCCATCGGCGGCGAAGAGAGCGAGAACCGATCGCGCCAGAAATTGCTGGAAATGCTCATTCCGGCGATCGTCGTGCCCCTGATCTTCGGTGCCCTCGCTCTGGCGCTGATGCTCCTGATCAGAACGCTGGCCCATGGCATCAGCACGGTGACGAGCCATGCCTTGAACTCCATCACGAATTCGGAAGTGAAGCGCGCCGCCTTCGGTAACGACACCGAAGGCGAGATCGCCATGGGTGCCGTCGACCGGCCCACCTGGATACCCGAGTCGCCACCGAGGCTGCCCTCCGGGCTGAGCGCGCTGGTGACGGAATACAGCAACGGCATCGCCACGCAGTCACTGGCCAAGTTCCGCAGCGCCATCGGACAACTTGCATCCGCCGAGCCGAAGCATACGGCCGACAGCGCCATCACCACGTATTTCACCTGGAAGGAACTCGTCCACGCGTCGTATTTCGACGTGCCCGAATTTCGCAAGCTCGTGGCCGTCAGCCTGTCCCGATGCACGGGATTTGGCGCCACTCCGGGTTTCGAGCGCGACGCCGACTATCGCCGCGCCGCCCAGTGGCTCTCGGAGATCGAGGGCACACCGGGCACGCCCGCGCCCCCCGC
>JBGSJD010000397.1:0-18148 GCA_041742195.1 Hyphomicrobiaceae bacterium | reverse complement strand
CGAAGACGCCGGCGGCCGAAATGCCGACCCACAGCTTGCCGCCGTCCGAGGGGTCGGACACGATGGTGTGCAGCACGAGCCCGGCCGCGCCGGGGTTCCAGCTGTCGGCCGAGGGGTGCTCCGTCAGCCCGCGCACGTGCTCCCAGGTCTGGCCGCCATCGGTGCTGGAGAGAAGTCGGGCCGGCTTGGTGCCCGCGTAGAGCGTTCCATGGGCATGACCCAGCGACCAGATCTGCGAGAATTCGCCGGAAAAGGGCAGCTTTTCGTCGGTCCATCCGATCATCTGGGCGAAGCCGGGGTCATTGGCCGCCCATTCGTCCATCTGGCCGGCCGACAGGCGCGCGAGGGACCAGCTCGCGCCATCATCCGTGCTGCGCCAAACGCCTGCCCCGTGCCAGTCGCCGCCACCGCCCGCCCAGAGCGCCCCCGTGGCGGGATCGCCGATCACGTGATTGATGGGCCAGCCGTCGCAGTAGGGGCCGCGCACCGACCATCCGGACCTGCCACGCCCGCCATCGATCAGGAACACGCCCTTGGTCGTGCCGACGAGAACCGTAACGCCATCGTGTGGCATGGTGGTCTTCTCCCGATTGTGCTTTTCGTTCGCGTGCCGCGACAGCGCGCCGCTGCTCCGGCCGGCTGCTTCTCAAAGCGGCGATCGCCCATTAAGTTGATATCAACTTATGTATGCCCCCATGAGTGTGTCAACCTGGAACCGTGAACCATGCGCCACGATCTGCCGATCACCGTGACCCACGAGGTGCGCGACCGGTGTCTGTGCCTGCATCTGCAGCGGGCGGCGCGGGCCATCGGACGTCAATTCGACGAGGCGCTGAAGCCGGTCGGTCTGACGAACGGGCAGTTCTCGATCCTGATGTCGCTCAATCGGCCGATGTCGCCCAAGCTCAGCGACCTTGCCCGCTTTCTCGCCATGGACCGGACCACGCTGACGGCCAATCTGAAGCCGCTCGAGCGGCGAGGGCTGGTCGCGGTCACTCCGGACGAGACCGACCGGAGAAGCCGGCGGCTCAGCCTGACAGACGCGGGGCGCGACGCGCTGGTGCGTGCGGTTCCCATCTGGCGCAAGACCCACGACGACGTGGACGGAGCGCTCACACAGGGAAGCAGCGCCCACCTGCTGCCGGACCTCGTGGCGATCTCCAACCTCGGCTCGGTTGCGACGCGGTGAGGCATGGCCGGCGCGCAAGCCGCTCGACGGGCCGCACACATCGCGTCACCATGCCAGCCACGAGAACCCGGAGAACGCGCGATGACGACCATCACTGGTACCTGGCGGCTGGTGAAAGCCTACGCCTTCGATGCCGACGGCCAGCCACTGCCGCCACCCTATGGCGGCGAGGCGGGCATGGGCCGCGTCACCTTCAACGACGAGGGCCGGATGATGGCCGTCCTGTGCGACGGACGACCGACGCTCGCGGCAGGGCAGGTCCGCGAGTACAACTCCTATTGCGGGAGTTACACGTTCGACGGCCGGCAGCTCGTCACGCGCGTCGACGCCGCCAAGAGCCCCGACTGGATCGGACGCGACGAGGTGCGCGACGTGCGTTTCGAGGGCACATTCATGGTCCTGCGCCCACCGTTCCGCCCCATGGCGAACCGACCGGCCGAGCAGCGCGAACTCTGGTGGGAGAAGATCGCGGACGTCTGATCGCCGGTGGCCATGCCACTGGCCGCGCCGCAGCCGGACGGGTAGAATCCGGCCCAAGTCCCAACACCAGCCTCCGAGGAACGTCCATGACAGCGCAAGCGCCCCACTCCGACGCGCTCCTGAAAAAGCTCGCCGAAGTCGACACGCCCACCATCTGCAATGCGCTGGAGATCGTCACGCCGGAACGCCGTCTCACCGGTTTCACGATCCGGCCACTCGTCTGCCCGTTCCCGGATCTGCCGCCGATCGTCGGCTATGCCCGGACCGCCACCGTCCGGGCAACGCATGCGCACGAACTCGTCGGCAAGGCGGCACGCGATCAGCGGATCGCCTACTACGAGTACATCGCCTCCAAGCCGGCGCCGACCATCACCTGCATCCAGGACCTCGACGGCCACGACGTCGGCTTCGGAGCCTTCTGGGGCGAAGTGCAATCGACGGTGCACAAGGCGCTCGGGTCGCTCGGCGTCATCACAGACGGCTGCATCCGGGACATTCCGGCGTGGGCGCCGGGCTTCCAGGCGCTCGCCGGGTCGATCGCGCCCAGCCACGGCTTCACGCACCTTGCCGGGTTCGGCCAGGAGATCCGCATTCACGGGATGCTGGTGCGCCACGGCGACCTGATCCATGCCGACCGCCACGGCGCGGTGGTCATTCCTCACGCGGCCGCCGAAAAGATCCCGGCGGCGTGCGATCTCCTCGCCCGCAAGGAGGCTGCCATCCTCGACAAGGCGCGCAAGCCCGGGTTCACGGTCGAGGATCTGAAGCGCGCGTTCGCCGAGCAGGACGACATCCACTGACCGAGCCGAAACTTTCGCCATCATGCAGCGGCGCGCCCGGGTCCTCCGGCGCGCCCTTCGCGTTGCAGGGCCTCTCGATCGGTCTTTGACATCGATCAAGGACCCGGCCGTCCGTGTCGCGGACACCTCTCTGTGACAAACAATCCCGCGGCTGAGCATCCGGCGCTTGGTGCGCGGGTCGCAGAACGATCGAGAGGCACGGCTCAGATGGCGCACCCCAGAGATACAGTCGAACAGGTGCCTGAGGGCGATGTGCCCCAGGCATCGATCGCGGCAACTCCCCCGGCCGATGTGCCGGAAGACGCGATCCAGCCGCCCCCGGACGGATCACCTTTGCCTTCGACCAAGTCGCCGTTCGACTTCCACTCGCTCAGCCTCAGCGAGCGACGGCGCAATCCGGAGGTGATCCGACACGCCTTCGAGACGGGTGAGTATCCCTATCAGACCCGGCTGCGCACCAAGGACTACGAAGGCCAGATGGCCGTGCTGCAGGTCGAGCTGCTGAAGGCGCAGAAGTTCATCAAGGAGAGCGGCGAGCGGATCGTGGTGCTGTTCGAAGGGCGCGATGCCGCAGGCAAGGGCGGCACGATCAAGCGCTTCATGGAACACCTCAATCCGCGTGGCGCGAGGGTCGTCGCCCTCGAGAAGCCGTCCGAACGCGAGCAGACGCAGTGGTATTTCCAGCGGTACATCGGGCACCTGCCGGCGGGCGGCGAAATCGTGCTGTTCGATCGCTCCTGGTACAATCGGGCCGGCGTCGAGCGCGTCATGGGGTTCTGCAAACCGAACGACTATCTGGAATTCATGCGCCAGTGCCCCGAGGTCGAACGCATGCTGGTGCGTACGGGCGTGCGCCTGTTCAAGTACTGGTTCTCGGTGACGCGCGAGGAACAGCGGGCGCGCTTCGAGGCCCGCAAGACCGATCCGCTCAAACAGTGGAAGCTGTCGCCGATCGATCTCGCCTCACTCGACAAGTGGGACGAATACACCGAGGCCAAGGAAGCGATGTTCTTCTATACGGACACCGCCGACGCGCCCTGGACCATCATCAAGTCTGACGACAAGAAGCGAGCGCGGCTCAACGCCATGCTGCATTTCCTGTCGAGCATCGACTATCCGGAGAAGGATCGCACCGTCGTTCGCGGCCCAGATCCGCTGATCGTCGGATCGACGGCGCACGTGATCGGTCGCGACGAGCACATTCTCGGCAAATCGCTACACCCGGAACGGCGACGCGCGCCCAAGTAAACGCCACTCGCAATGCGCTTTCGATCGCCTATGGCGCAATGCGAACGCGCTTGCCGCCGGCGAGGCCGACGCGCACAGCGGGTTTGCCCCCGGTCCGATCGATCTCGAAGTCGTCGACAGCCGGTGACGGCAGCGCCTTGCGGGAGATTTCCTTCGCGCCGCCCTTGAACGTGATGAACCGCAGCTCTCGGCGATCAAGCGTCGGGATGGCGAGATCCGCGACGCCATCGCCGTTGAAGTCGGCGACGGCCGAAAGGCCCAGTCGCGACGAGCCGATGGCGTGGTTCGATGCGTCCGGCAGGGATGCCGTCTCGACGAGGCGACCGTTGCGCAGCGTCCATACGCGGAGCTTGCCGAGGACGTGCGGCATCTGCACGTAGGCGATGTCGAGGCGGCCGTCGCCGTCGAAGTCCGCGATGCCCGCAGGATTGAGCCAGGTGTTGGGCCGGCCGGTCGGCGCCGACTGGGCAATGACCGCGAGTTTCCCGGCGCTGACGCCAACCACGACCAAGGCGGCGCCGGTCGCGCGGTTCGAGCGCACGAGGACAACCTCGTCCCGACCATCGCCATCGAGATCGGCGAGCCGGGGCTGGCGATCCTCGAACACGTCTTCCGCCGGCAGCGACAGGCGGAGCACGCGACCATCGGACAAGCGGACCGAGAGGCTCGCCGCCTCGTAGGGCGCGCCCAGGACGAAATGGCGATAGCGCGTCGTCTTGTCCGAGAGCCACGCCTCGGCGATGCCCTTGGTCCCGCGTGCAACGCGGAGGTCCGGGATCGCGCCGGGATAGTCGGTTGCGCCGGCCGCGTGGGGGCAGGCCAGCGCCAGCAGGAGAGTGAGGCAGCGTCGCATGTCGGGAATCCGGATCGCGGGGGCTTCGGGCTGGAGTTCTCGTCGCCCGCGCACCGCAAGATGGCAAATCAAGGCCTCGCGAGGACCGCGTTATCGCCGGTCGAGGCCAGCTTCGCGAGCGTGGCAATCGGCTCAGGGGTCGAGGCGCATCGCCAGGCCGGCGGCGGCCATGTGCCGCTTCGCCTCACCGATCGAGTAAGTGCCGAAATGGAAGATGGACGCTGCCAGCACGGCGCTGGCATGGCCTTCGCGCACACCCGCCACCAGATGGTCGAGCGTGCCCACGCCACCTGACGCAATGACGGGGACCGTCACGGCATCCGAGACGGCGCGGGTCAGGTCGATATCGAAGCCCGCCTTGGTGCCGTCGCGATCCATCGATGTGAGCAGGATTTCGCCAGCGCCGAGCGAGACGACTTCGCGCGCGTAATCGATAGCGTCGAGGCCGGTCGGCTTGCGGCCACCGTGAGTGAAGATCTCCCAGCGCGGGGGCGCGCCCTCCGGCGTGACGCGCTTGGCGTCGATGGCCACGACGATGCACTGGGCGCCGAACTTCTCGGCGCCTTCGCGGACGAAGTCGCGGCGGTTGACGGCGGCGGTGTTGATCGAGACCTTGTCGGCACCCGCCGTCAGCAACTTGCGGATGTCGTCGAGCGAGCGGACCCCACCGCCGACGGTCAGCGGCATGAAGCACCGTTCGGCTGTCTGCTCGACGATGTGGAAGATCGTGTCGCGGTTCTCGTGGCTCGCGGTGATGTCGAGGAAGCAGAGTTCGTCCGCGCCCGCCGCATCGTAGGCCGCGGCCGCCTCCACCGGGTCGCCGGCGTCGACCAGATCGACGAAGCTGACGCCCTTGACCACGCGGCCGTCCTTCACGTCCAGACACGGGATCAGGCGCACCTTCAGCATCGATCACTGTCCTCCGCGGATCACTCGCGAGGCCCACTCACGACACGGGTGGCCGGGCGAGCCTCGCCTGCAATTTCAAGGATGAGCTTCTTCAGGATTGCATCGGCAAAGCCTTCGAAGCTCTCGGCCGGGACCATGAACGCGTTCGGACCGCCGATCACGTTGTTGAAGTAGTGCTGATCGAGGGTCGGGTCCAGCTCGAGAATGGGCAATCCATTAATGACGATGCCTGCGCTCACCGCCTCGTCGCGGGCCGCGGTGGCCGGACGCCCCCGGTTGTTGCCGCCATCCCCGGAAATGTCGATGACGCGGCGCGCGGCTCGAAACGGGGCCACGCTCAAGAGGTAGGCGCCGAAGTCGATGGCGCCGCTGATCGACGTACCGCCGCTGAAGAGCCGTCGTTCCTCCGCCGCGATGGCACCCGCCAGTGCCAACATGCTGGCCTCGTCGGAGACCTGCATCCAAGGGACCGTCGAGACCTGCAGCGCGGGCCCCGTCCACTGGAACATGGCGACGGCGATGCGGCCATTTGCGCCCGACTGGATGGCACGGAGCACCTTCGGGTGCCGGAACGCGGCGACGTACCCCTGCTTCTGCAGCTCGAACCGCTCGTCGTTCACGCTGCCGGAGGCGTCGACGGCCAAGACGAGCAGCAGATCCAGCGTGTCGGAGCGGGCCGCCGGCGCCACCGCGCACGCCACGCCCAGGCCAAGCACAAAGAAAGCCACGACACGCCTGAGCACCTGCGAGGACCGAGCGAGCATCCGATCTTTTCCCAGTCGGCCGTCGCACACGCGTCCAGCCGCTGCGCCCCAGACTAGGCCATCAAGACGTCTCGCGCACCGCTTCGCCACTCAACACTTTCGTGAGCGCTTCGCTGATGGCGGCGCGGCGCTCGGCCGTGACGATCTTCGCGCCCTCGAGATCGGTCACGTAGAAGGCGTCGACGGCGCGCTCGCCGAACGTCGTGATATGGGCCGACGTGATGTCGAGACTGAGATCGGACAGCGCGGCGGTCACTTCGTAGAGCAAGCCCGGGCGATCGAGCCCGGCCACCTCGACGACGGAGAACTGATCCGAGATGTCGTTGTCGATCGTGACCTCCGGCTCGACCGTGAAGGCCTGGAGCGGGCCGCGGCTATCCTTTCGCCGTCCGCCGAGGAGCTTTTCAAGCGTCGTCTCGCCATCCAGAAGGCGGCGCATCATGTCGCCGATCCTCTGCGCGCGACGGTTCTCGTCCTCGTCGTGATCGAATTCCCGGCGCAGCAGGAAGGTATCGAGCGCGGCGCCGTCGCGGGTCGTCGTGATGTGAGCGCCGACGATGTTCGCGCCGGCAGCCGCGCAGGCGCCGGCAAACAGCGACAGCAGCCGGGGGTGGTTCGGCGCGAGGACCGTCAACTCGGTGACAGACGTGAAGGTATCCGTCGCGTAGTCGGTGACGAACGCCAGTTTCTGGCGGTCCGCCGCATCGGCGAGCTTGAGATGCTCGAGCTGTCGCCGCGTGTCGGTGCGCAGCCAATAGTCGTCGTACTGGCGCTCGATGAACGCGTTGAGGACGGCCGGCGCGACATTCGTCGCCTTGCGTGACAGGGCCTGCTTTGCCGCCGCGATGCGGTCGGCCGATGCCGCGACGGCTTCGGAGCCCGTCACCGACTTGCGGCGGCCCTCCACCAAGGGCAACGTCTCGTGATAGAGCGTGCGGAGAAGCTGGCCTTTCCAGCCGTTCCAGGTGGCGGGGCCGACGGCGCGAATGTCGGCGATGGTGAGGATCAGCAGCAGCTTCAGGCGTTCGGCGGTCTGCACGATCGACGCGAAATCGCGGCTCGTTTTCGGATCGGACAGGTCGCGGCTCTGGGCGATCGTGCTCATGTCGAGATGGCGGAGCACCAGCCATTCCACCAGCGCGGTCTCCTCGGCATCGAGACCGAAGCGCGGGCAGAGATAGGCGGCCACGCGCGCGCCGGCGATCGAGTGATCTTCCTCGCGGCCCTTCGCAATATCGTGGAGGAAGGCCGCGACGAACAGCACGCGCGCCCTGCCGAGCCCATCGATCAGCTTGTGGGCGAGCGGATGGGCCTGCCCCGCCTCGCCACGCAGGATCTCGGCCACGATGCCGACCGTCCGGATGAGGTGCTCGTCGACCGTGTAGTGATGATACATGTTGAACTGCATCATCGAGACGACGGTGCCGAAATCCGGGATGAAGCGGCCGAGCACGCCGGCCTCGTTCATGCGCCGCAAGGTCGTCTCGGGATGGGCGGACCCGGTCAGCAACGACAGGAAGATGCGGTTTGCCTCGGGATCGTTGCGGACGCGATCGTCGATCAGGCGCAACGACTGCAGGATGAGGCGCAGCGCCGCCGGGTGGACCAGGGCCTCCGCCTCGTCGGCGACGGCGAAGAAGCGGATCAGATTGACGGGATCGCGCTCGAAGACCTTCGTGTCCGCCACGTTGAGGCGGCCGTTGTCGATCCGGAAGTCCGTCGTCCGGCGCACGCGACGACGCATCCGCCAGCCGAGCGGGTCCATCAACGAGCCGACGCTCGGGGTGCGCACCAGCTGCTGCATCTCGAGCGTCGCGCAGAGGATGGTGGTGAGATCGCCCACATCCTTCGCGACCAGAAAGTAGTGCTTCATGAAACGCTCGACGGCGCGGAGGCCGCCGCGATCGACGTAGCCCAGACGCCCCGCGAGGGCCGGCTGGCGATCGAACGACAGGCGTTCCTCGGGACGGCCGGCGAGAAAGTGCAAGTGGCACCTGACCGTCCACAGGAAGTCCTCGCAGCGCCGGAACGTACTCTGCTCCGCCTTGGTGAAGATGTCGCCCGGACGTGCCGCACCGGGACGGGTGCCGACGTCGAGATAGCGAACGAGCCAATGCAGCGTGTGCAGGTCGCGCAGGCCGCCCTTGCCGTCCTTGATGTTCGGCTCGACAAGGTAGCGCGAGGCGCCGGACCGCTTGTGCCGCTGGTCGCGCTCCGCGAGCTTGGCCTCGAAGAACTGGCTCGCCGTGCCGCGCACGACGTCGGCCGCGAACCTCTGCTGCAGATCGGCGAAGAGATCGCTCGCGCCGAGGATGAGGCGGGAATCGAGGACCGCGGTCCGGATCGTCATGTCGGCGAGCGACATGCGGATCGTCTGGTCGACCGTGCGGGTCGCGTGGCCCACCTTCTGGCCGAGATCCCAGAGCAACATCAGCATGTATTCGACGACGCTCTCGCCCCAGGCGGTCTGCTTGTAGGGCAGCAGGAACAGGAGATCGATATCCGAACCGGGGGCCATGAGGCCACGGCCGTAGCCGCCCGTGGCGATGATCGCCATCCGCTCGGCGTCGTCCGGGTTGTCCGTCCGATAGACGTGGATCGTCGTGTAGTCGTAGAGGAGGCGGATCAGCTCGTCCTGGAACTGGCT
The DNA here is from genome assembly GCA_041742195.1 of Hyphomicrobiaceae bacterium. GTDB lineage: Bacteria > Pseudomonadota > Alphaproteobacteria > Rhizobiales > Hyphomicrobiaceae. The sequence goes on along the minus strand of JBGSJD010000397.1, from coordinate 9,258 downwards.
GATGCCTTCGGCGCAGCGACGGCCCTTGCCATCGGCCTCAAGGGCCAAGCGCGCAAGGCCGTGGGCATCGCGCAGCAGGCGCTTCAGGCGCTCGAGAATCTGCGGCCGAGCGTCCTGCGGGTTGTTGCCGGCTTCACGAAACAACCGGGTCAGCTCGACGCGCAACTGCTGCGGATCGAAGTAGGGGCTTGCGAAGGTGGGCGCGTCGTTCATGGCCGGGGTATCCTAGGCATAAGCGCGCACGGTGTCAGCGGCCACGGCCCGTGAAGCCGCCGACGCTGTCGAGCGCCGCCCAGTTGGTCTGGAACAAGGCCAGCGCCACCAGAAGCAGCCAGATGTTGGTCGGGAGCGCCATCCATACGACGAGGGCCGTCACCAGAAGGCCGAGGCCGGCAACGATCCGGATCGCCCAGGCATAGCCGAGAAGCGGGCTCAGCCAGGCTTCCAGCGTGCGACCGCCGTCGAGGGGGAAGGACGGCAGGAGATTGAACAGCATCAGCCACATGTTGATGCCAGCCAGTGACGCGAGCGCGATCCCGAGCATCGGCTTGCCGAGAGCCCAGGCCTGAAGCGTCAGGACCTCGAAGCCCTTCCAGAGCAGCAGGTTGGCGGCGGGGCCAGCGAGATAGATCACGGTCTGGGCGAGGACGGAGCGCGGCAGCGAGGAGGAAAAGCGCGCGACGCCACCGAGGCCGCCGATCTCGATCTCGTCGGTCCCGACCTTCCAGATGCGGGCCGCCAGCATGTGGCCGAGCTCGTGCAGCAGGATCGACACCAGAATGCCGATCACGATCAGGATGCCGGCCGACATCAACTGGCTGTCACCGCTCGTGAAATAGCGGTGGCTGAAGAGGACCAGGATCAGAACGAGAATCATGTCGAGGAAGATCGGCACGCCGCCGATGCGGCCGACCTCGAAGCGCGTGATCATGCCGTCCACCCTTCCGTTGCCGATGTGTCGCAGATCCGGGCCAGCTCACGCGCGTCGACACGACCCGATCGCCGGAGCGAAGAGGGCTTCCGCCTCGCCGCGTCCCGGGGCGGCAGAGGCGCATTCGAACAGGGGCGGCGGTTAGGCCTCGCGATCGCGCATCCCCAGCGTCCGGAGCCGGAGGGCGTTGAGGCGAATGAAGCCGGCGGCGTCCTTCTGGTCGTAGGCACCGCGATCGTCCTCGAAGGTGACGAGGGTCGAGGAATAGAGCGACTTCGGAGACGAGCGGCCGGTGACCATGACGTTGCCCTTGTAGAGCTCGAGCGTCACCTCGCCCTCGACATGCTCCTGGCTGCGATCGATCAGGGCCTGCAGCATCTCGCGCTCGGGCGAGAACCAGAAGCCGTTGTAGATCAGCTCGGCGTAGCGCGGCATCAGCTCGTCCTTGAGGTGGCCCGCGCCACGGTCGAGCGTGATGCTCTCGATGGCGCGATGCGCCGCGAGAAGAATGGTGCCGCCCGGCGTCTCATAGACGCCACGGCTCTTCATGCCGACGAAGCGGTTCTCGACGAGGTCGATGCGGCCGATGCCGTTGTCACGGCCCAGGTCGTTCAAGGCCTTGAGCATGGTGGCCGGCGAGAGCTTGTCGCCGTTCAGCGACACGGCATCGCCCTTCTCGAAGCCGATGCGGATCTCGGTCACCTTGTCAGGCGCGGCCATGGGCGAGATGGTGCGCTGATAGACCATCTCGGGCGCCTTGTGCGCCGGGTCCTCGAGAACCTTGCCCTCGGACGAGGAATGCAGAAGGTTCGCGTCGACCGAGTAGGGGGCGTCGTTCTCCTTGCCGGTCGCGATCGGAATGGAATGCTGACGGGCGAACTCGATCAACTCGGCGCGGCCCTTGAAGGCCCACTCACGCCATGGCGCGATGATGCGGATCGAGGGCTCGAGCGCATAATAGCTGAGCTCGAAGCGGACCTGATCGTTGCCCTTGCCCGTCGCGCCGTGACAGACGGCGTCGGCGCCGACCGTGCGGGCGATATCGATCTGCGCCTTGGCGATCAGCGGACGGGCAATCGATGTGCCGAGGAGATAGACGCCCTCATAGACGGCATTGGCGCGGAACATCGGGAACACGAAATCGCGGACGAATTCCTCGCGCAGATCCTCGATGAAGATGTGCTCGGGCTTGATGCCGAGTTTCAGCGCCTTGTCACGCGCCGGGCCCAGCTCTTCGCCCTGGCCGAGGTCGGCCGTGAAGGTGACGACTTCACAGTCGTAGGTCTCCTGGAGCCATTTCAGGATGATCGACGTGTCCAGACCGCCCGAATAGGCCAGTACGACGCGCTTGATCTTGCCCTTCACTTCGGTCGCCGAAGCCGCACCCGTGGCCATGCATCGTCTCCAAGTCCCTGTTTCGGGCGCACTATAGGCACGGCTTTGACGCCCGCAAGCCGCGAAACGCCGCCAGCCGTATCCTTCAGGAGCCGCCCGCCTGCCAACCCATCTCCCAGAAGTCGGCTTCGAGGCAGCTCGCCTCCCGGAAGATGGTCAGCAACTCGGCTTCGCGCGCCGGGGTCATGTAGCGCTCGGCCAGGCGCTCGAGGTGGGCGCGGGCCGACGACGCAACGTCCTGGTAGGCCGGGCCGGCATACTCCTCGATCCAGACGCGGTAGGGGTTGGCGGGGCTCGTCGCACCCGGCCGCGCCGCCAGCCGGGTCGCGATTTCGGCGTATCCGATGACGCAAGGCGCCAGCGCGACCTTCAACGCCAAGAGATCCCCTCGCATTCCGGTGTCGAGAACATAGCGCGTGTAGGCGAGGGTCGCGGGCTCGGCCGGCGTTTGCTCCAGCATCGCGGGAGACAGCCCCCACGCGCCGCACAGCTTCACATGCAGGTCCATCTCGACGTCGAGAATGGCCGACATTCCAGCCGCGGCCTCGCGCATGTCGGCCAGCGTGGGTGACTTGTAGACCGCCAGCGCGTAGGCGCGGGAGAACTCGATCAGGAACAGGTAGTCCTGCACCAGATAGCTGCGGAAGGCCGGCTCAGGCAGGCTTCCGTCGGCCATCGCGTCGGTGAAGGGGTGGCGCGCATAGCGGTTCCAGTCGGCCTCTGCGCCCGTTCGCAAGCGTTCGAAAAGATCCATGAACCCCTCCTCGGGTCGGCGTTGGCCGGAGCCTGCGTTAACTCACGATGCAGGCGTTATAAACGCAATTTTCACGGCTGGATGCGAGGCTCGTTCCGTCGCGAGATCGGGTCGCCGGGGCGTATCCGAAGTGTGGGGCTATCCCGCGACGCGACGGCGACACTTCGCGTTGCGACTTCCAAGAGGAACCGAGCGTGCGTACCGGGTACACCGCGACCAGCGTCAGGAGAGAGGAAGAGGGCGATCGCGCCCTTGGCGCCTCGCCGAACGCCGCGGGCGACCTTGGGACCGCCCATGCGACCGGGGCTGTCGATCGAGGCCGCCTCGAAGCTGTGGCGCAATTGCTCGGCGGCTCGATCTGGGAGACGGATCGCGAGCACCGCTACGTCTATGTCAGCGCCAACGTCGATGTGGTGACGGGAGTGCCTGCCGCAGCGTACGTCGGCCAGACGCGCGAGGACTTGGCACAATCGCCGCTGCGCAGCAGCGACGGCAAGGCGTATCGAGATCAGGTGCGCCTGCGCGCACCCTTCGGGCCCGTCGACTTCATGCACTATCAGGACGGACGGCCGTTCGTGGTGCGCTGCTCGGGAACGCCGCTCTTCGACAGGGACGGCGCGTTCTCGGGATATGTCGGGCTGAGTTTCGCCGTCAGTTGTGACCCGGCGAGCGCCGCCGTGAACCGGCGCGCCGAGCAGCGTCGACGTGTCGTAAGGGCTGCCGAGATCACCGCTCAATCCACGCCGGGTGTCATATCGTGTGTCGTGGTGGACGTTTCGGCCTCCGGGGCGCGTATCCGAATCCCACCCGGTGTCGATCTGCCGAGGCAGTTCCAACTCCGCGTGCCGTCACTGTCACTCGAGAAGACGTGCAGCGTCCGGTGGCAACGGGTCGACGCCGTCGGGGTCGAGTTCGAGCGTTAGGGTGCGCCGAGCGGTTCGCTCCGCGCGCACCCCGCCGGGTCAATCGATGTCGTCGACCGCGCTGTCCTCGCCGCCCTTGATGCGATGGGCGAGGGCTGCCTCGATGAACGGATCGATGTCGCCCCCCAGAACGCCCGCCGTGTCGCTGGTCTGCACGCCGGTGCGCAGGTCCTTGACCATCTGGTAGGGTTGGAGAACATACGACCGAATCTGGTGGCCCCAGCCGATGTCCGACTTGGCCGCCTGATCCGCCAGCGCTTTCTCCTCGCGCTTCTTAAGCTCCATCTCGTAGAGCCGCGCCTTCAGCCGCTTCATCGCGATATCGCGGTTCTGGTGCTGGGAGCGCTGCTCCTGGGCGAAAATGATGATGTTCGTCGGCTTGTGGACGAGGCGAACCGCCGACTCCGTCCTGTTGACCGACTGGCCGCCGGCGCCCTGCGATCGCGTGTAGGAGATATCGAGATCGGCCGGGTTGATCTCGATCTCGATGGTGTCGTCTACGACCGGATAGACGGTGACGCTCGAGAACGACGTGTGGCGACGTGCGTTGGAGTCGTAGGGCGAAATCCGGACCAGCCGATGGACGCCGGCCTCGGTCTTGAGCCAGCCATAGGCGTTCTCGCCCTTGACCTCGATGGTCGCGCTCTTGATGCCGGCTTCTTCGCCGTCGCTCTGGTCCAGCAACGCGACCTTGAAGCCACGGCCCTCCGCCCAGCGCATGTACATGCGCAGCAGCATCTGGGCCCAATCCTGGCTTTCGGTGCCGCCGGCACCGGCATGCACCTCGAGGTAAGCGTCCATGCCGTCGGCTTCGCCCGACAGGAGTGCCTCGACCTCGCGGCGCTGGACTTCCTTGACGAGCTTCTGGAGGCTCGCGCCGCCTTCCTGGATCGTCGCCTCGTCGTTCTCGGCCTCACCGAGTTCGAGCAGCGTCGTGCAATCGTCGAGATCACGCTCGAGCTGCTTGTAGCCGGAGACCGCGCGCTCCAGAGCCTGGCGCTGGCGCATGACCTTTTGCGCCCGCTGGGGGTTCGACCAGAGGGTCGGGTCCTCGCTCTCGTTGTTCAGGGACGCCAGTCGCTCTTCGGCTGTGTCCCAGTCAAAGAGACCTCCTTAGAAGTGCCAGCGACTCCTGAATGTCGCTGACGAGCTTCTCGTGCTCGGCCCGCATGGGCTGCCTCCGATTCAAAGCATGACAGTGTCGAGCGGCGGGTATAGGCGCTCCGTCCGCGCACGGCAACGGCGGCGCGGCTGCGGTGGATCTCCTACCAGCGCCCACCGTAGCCCGGGCCGCGGACGATCGAGCGCTCGGCCTCCGGCGGCTCGGACAGGCCCGCCTCGCCGCCACCGGAGTTGAATCCGATCACGGAGTAGGCGTCGTCGGGCTCTTCGTTCGGCTTGAAGGCCTCGAGGATGGTGTCGCCGTCCTCGGACTGGGCCTTGAGACCGGACTTGTGGTTGACCCGGGCGAACTTGATGCCCGGGGGAATACGGAACGGGATCGGCTTCTTGTCGACCAGGGCGAGCTTCATGAAATTGGCGAAGATCGGCGCCGCGACCTGACCACCCGTCGCCGCCTTGCCCATGGGCTTCGGCGTGTCGTAGCCGACGAACACACCGACCACGAGGTCCGGAGTATAGCCGACGAACCAGACGTCCTTCGATTCGTTCGAGGTGCCCGTCTTGCCGGCGAAGGGAACGTTCGGGACGATCTTCTTGATGATCGTCGCCGTGCCCCGCTGCACGACGCCCTCGAGGATCGAGGTCATCTGATAGGCGGTATGCGGGTCGATGATCTGCTGGCGTGAATCCGCCACATCCGGCTCAGGCTGGCCAGACCACTTCTCGACGCGGCAGGCGTCACAGCCTCGCGCGTCGTGGCGCCAGACCGAGCGGCCCCAGCGGTCCTGTATCCGGTCGATCAGCGTCGGCGTGATCTTCTTGCCGCCATTGGCCAGCATCGCATAGCCGCCGACCATGCGCATGAGCGTCGTCTCGCCAGCGCCGAGCACCATGGCGGGCAGCGGCGCCAGATCGTCATAGATGCCGAAGCGACGCGCGTACTCGACGACCACGGGCATGCCGATGTCCTGGCCGAGGCGCGCCGTCATCTGGTTGCGCGACTTCTCGATGCCGACGCGCAATGTGGCCGGCCCGAGGGACTGCGACTTGTTGTAGTTCTCAGGCTTCCAAGCCTCTTTGCCGGGGCCTTGCTCGATCTCGATCGGGGCGTCGAGCACGATGGACGTCGGCTTGTAGCCGTTGTCCATGGCGGTCGCGTAGACGATCGGCTTGAACGTCGAGCCGGGCTGGCGGCGGGCCTGCGCGGCGCGATCGAATTGGCTCATGGCGAAGGAGAAGCCGCCAACCGTCGCCAGGACGCGTCCCGTATGCGGGTCCATCGCGACGATTCCACCGCCGACCTCGGGGATCTGCATCAGCGACCAGACACCCGTCGGGGCATCGGGATCCTTCGGGGATACCCAGATCACGTCACCGACCGCGACGACGTCGGGGGCGCCCGGCGTCTTCGACGGCTTGCGGTTCGCCCAACGGATCTCGTCGTAGCCGATCTCGACGGCCTGACGCTCGGCTTCGAGCTTGCCATCCGGGCGACGCGGCGGACGGAGGCCGACGACCACCTTGGCGCGCTGGCTTTCCAGCACCACGCCGAGCCGCCACGGTGACAAGTCGCCTGGCACATCGATGGCGCCGAGTGTGGCCCCCCAGTCGCCCGCGGTTTCGATCTTCTGGACCGGTCCGCGCCAGCCTTGCGTGCGGTCGAAGGTCACGAGACCATCGATCAGCGCGCGGCGGGCGTGGCGCTGCAGCGTCGGGTCGAGCGTCGTGCGGACCGACAGGCCGCCCTCATAGAGCTTCTTCTCGCCAAAGGTCTCGTTGCCGATCAGCCAGCGCCGGACTTCTTCGGCGAAGTAGTCGGCGGCGTAGATCTGCGTGCCGAACGGACGGATGTTGACCGCCAGCGGCTTGGCCTTGGCCGCGACGGCGACGTCCGGCGTCAGATGCTCGTTGGAGACCATCTGGTCGATGATCCAGTTGCGGCGCTCGATGGCGGCGGCCGTCCGGCGATAGGGGTGGTAGTTGTTCGGCCCCTTGGGTAGCGCCGCCAGATAGGCCGCCTCCTCGACCGTCAACTCGTCGAGTTCCTTGTCGAAGTAGTTCAGCGCGGCCGCTGCGATGCCATAGGAGCCGATGCCGAAATAAATCTCGTTCAGATAGAGCTCCAGGATCTTGTCCTTGGAGTAGGTCTGCTCGATGCGGATCGCGAGGATCGCTTCACGCAGTTTGCGATCGAAGGTCCGCTCGCTCGACAAAAGGAAATTCTTGGCGACCTGCTGCGTGATGGTCGAGGCGCCCTGGATGCTGCCGCGGCCCTTGATCTTGGCCTCTATGAACTTGACGCCGGCGCGGGCGATGCCGGTGAAGTCGAGACCGATGTGCTCGTAGAAGCGCCGATCCTCGGCCGAGAGGAAGGCGTTGATCACGCGCTTCGGCACGGTATTGATCGGCACGAAGATGCGCCGCTCGCGCGCGTACTCGGCGATCAGGGCGCCATCGTGCGCGTGGATCCGGGTCATCACCGGCGGTTCGTAGCTGGCGAGCTTGTCGGACGACGGCAAATCCTGCGAGGCGCGCCACAAAAGGTATCCGGCTACGGCGGCGCCGCCGACGAACAGGACGACGAGCGACGCAAATCCGAAGCCCAAAAAGCTCAAGAGCATGCTGCGACGGCGACGCCGCGGCGGCTTTCTCGGGACTGGAGGCGGCAGAATCGGCGATCTCATTGGTGCTCTGTCCGTTCCTGCCGTCGCATGGGGCTTCCGCCTATACGGAAGACCGGTCGAACTCTCGCGCGAAAAGACGGCGCATTCCCCGGTGACTTGCCTTCTCGACCACCGATTTGCAAGCCTTGACGCCTCACCTTGGCGACGAAATCCCAAACTAGCTCAAAATGTGGCGAGAGGCTGACGGTTGCCTGTGCCCGCACGCCAAATTGCCATTCCACGACAATTGCCAAAGCCACGTGTAATGATACCACATATCGGTAGAAAACCGAAGCTCAGCGGCGCGTCGCCGTTCGCTCCCGGAAGTGGGCGTCGATCGCTCGAACCACCGAGGCGGCCACCCGCGCCTGCCAGTCCCGCTGCTGCATGATCCGCTCGTCGTCTACGTTTGAGATGTAGCCGAGCTCAAGAAGCACCGCCGGCGATCCGGCCTGACGCAGCACCTTGAACGGCCCCGAGCGCATGGGATCACGGGCCAGCAGCACGCGATCCTTCATCGACGTGACGAGGGTCTGGCGGAAGTCGGTGGCGAAGGCATGAGTTTCCCGGCGCATCAAATCCAACAGAATGTTGCGCACCTGATCGTCAGCAATGGTGCTCGCGGGGAGGCCGGCCAGCAGATCGACCGCGTTCTCCTTTTCGGCCTTCTGGCGCACGGCATCGTCGGAGGCCTGCTCCGCCAGGGTGTAGATGGTTGCGCCGCGTATGGCCGACGCACGATCACGGCTGGGCGCTGAATCGGCATGGACGGACAGAAACAGGTCGGCAGACAAGCGACGCGAGATGGCGACCCGCTCGTCCAGCGACACGAACACATCGCGGTTCCGGGTCAGGGCAACCTCATAGCGTCCGGTCGCGAGCAGCGCGCGCTCGATCTGCCGGGATACGGCGAGGACGAGATCCTTCTCCGAGCTGTGGCTGCCCAAAGCGCCGGGATCGATGCCTCCGTGGCCCGGGTCGACGACAATCACCGGGCGGTGCGTCGGGCCCGCACGGCCCTTGGCTTCGGCCTCCACCATGGCGGAGGGCTCGATCGAACGAACGGCCTCCGCCAGCTCGAGGGCGGCCAGTTCCCGCTCGGTCACCTTCGCCATCACGATCTCGAGCCGGAACGCGCCGCCAGCTTCTGCCAGCACGACCTCGGAACGGTCAACGCGGACAGGATCCGTCGTGTCGATGACGATGCGGGACTTGCCTTGATCGATGAGACCGTAGCGATAGGCCTTGACCAGTCCGGAGGCCTGCGTGCGTGCCTCGCGGGCCAAGCGAAATTCCGTTTCCGGCAGGTCGACGATGACGCGAGGCGGGTTCGACAGGCTGCGGACGCTGGCCTCGACCGGGCCACCCAGATCGAAGGTTACGACGGTGCGGGCGTCATCGTGCTCGATGGTGGCCCCCACGACGGCGTTGGCAGGGGGAGGTGCTGCCGCCACGGCGGGCACAGCCGGT
>JBGSJD010000396.1:0-7455 GCA_041742195.1 Hyphomicrobiaceae bacterium | reverse complement strand
GGGCCTGCTGCTCCGGCGGGGCGACGCGGACGCCATGATCTGCGGCGCGGTCGGGCGCTATCTGACGCAGCTCAGGCACGTCTCCGAAGTCGTCGGCAAGCTCGGCGGCGTCCGGGGCTTCGCCGCGCTGTCGTCGATGATCCTGCCGTCGGGGCCGCTGTTCCTCGCCGACACCTACGTCGCCTATGATCCGCCGGCCGAGCATCTCGCCGAGACAACGCTGCTCGCGGCCGACGTCGTACGCCGTTTCGGGATAGAACCCCGGGTCGCGCTGCTCTCCCACTCGAGCTTCGGGAGCGAGAACACCCCTTCGGCCGTGAAGATGCGGGAGGTGCTGGCGATCCTGCGCGACTGGGCACCCGAGCTCGAGGTCGAGGGCGAAATGCACGCCGACGCGGCCATCTCGCCATTCATCCGCGAGGAGGTCTTTCCGCGGTCACGGCTCCAGGGGGCCGCCAATCTCCTCATCGCCCCCAGTCTCGACGCGGCCAACATCGCGTTCAACCTGCTGAAGGTGGTTTCGGGCAGCGTGTCGATCGGGCCGATGCTCCTCGGCGCGGCCAAGCCGGCCCACATCGTGACGCCGTCGATCACGGTGCGCGGCCTGCTCAACGTCTCGGCTGTCGCCGTGGTCGATGCCGCGCGCGCGGCGGGGGAGCTGTAGGACGGGTGGGAACGCTCGCCCGGCCCCCTATCGCACCCAACGTGAGACCGCCGATGCCGGAATTGTCGAGCTTCTGCCGGAGTTTCCGATCGTCCCGTGTTTAAGACTGGATGGAAAGACTTACATTACCTTTTGCAACGCCAAGGAAAGATTTTTGGAATAATCCAAGTCACATCTCGTTCTCGTCGGGCGCGCGAAGCGATCATCAAGCGATCGCATCAGGCGCTGCGGATCACGAGGGCGTGCCGATCGACACGTCCGGGCCATACCGGGTTGCGAGGCACGACAGGAGCATGTCGACGACCATCATGGAAGCCGAATTGATCGCGGCGCTCAGCGGCGACCCGGCGCTGGCACATGCCGGGATCGCCATTGTTGCAGCCGCGCCCAACGGCGTCCGGCTGCTCCGACACGGCGTGGCCCTTGCTGTCTGGCGCTGGCGGAACGGCGTCTTCGAGCTGCTGCTTCCGGACGACGACGAGCCCGCCTGCACGTCCGAGACCCTCGCCGAGGCGCTGCGGCATTCGCGGGAGCGTTTCGTCGCGCCGTAAGGGCTTGCGCGCTCCGGCGCCCGTTTCCTACATCCGCTTGCCGGCGGTCCAGCCGCCGTCCACCACAAGCGTCGTCCCGGTGATGAAGCTCGCATCGTCGGAGGCGAGAAAGAGGATCGCACGGGCGATCTCGCGCGCCTCTCCCCAGCGGTTCATGGCGTGGACGGATTTCACGGTCTCGGCCATATCCGGGTCCTGGAAATAGCGCTCGGTGAGGGCCGTGCGGGTGACGCCCGGGCCGACGGCGTTGACGCGGATGCCCTGCGTGCCAAGTTCGAGGCCCATCTCCTTCGTCAGCCCCACCACCGCATGCTTGGAGGCCGTATAGGCAGGCCGATTGGGGGCCGCCGTCACGCCGAGCGTGGAGGCGAGATTGACGATCGCGCCCTGGTGGCCGGCTTTCAGCACACGCTGCACGAAGGCCTGCGAGCAGAGGAAGACGCCGGTGATGTTGACCTCGATGACCCGCGACCACTCCGCGTGGCTCAACTCGATCACCGGCTTGATCTCGCGAATACCGGCGCTGTTGACGAGCACGTCGAGGCGGCCGAGGCGGCGCTCGGCGGCGTCGAACGTGTCCTGTACGGCCTTCGGGTCCGTGGTGTCGAGCGTGAGGCCAAGAGCGCGTCCGCCGGCCTTGGTGATGTCCTCGACGGTCCGTTCGACCGCGCGCGCGTCGATGTCCGTGACCGCGACGACCGCGCCCTCCTTGGCGAACTCGATCGCCGTTTCGCGACCGATGCCGCTGCCGCCGCCCGTGATGACCACGCCCTGCCCGTCGAACCGCATCGCGTTCCTCCTGTCTCTCGTTGTCCGGACAGGAGCATCCGCCAAACGCGATCCGATGACAATCGCGGGCACTCGCTGCCCGACCGCTCCGAAACATTCGGCGCCGGCCAGGCGATCAGATCATCAGCTCTCCGCGACCGGCAGGCTCGGCCGGCCGATGCTCTGATAGCGGAAGCCGAGGCGGGCCATGTCCTCCGGCCGGTAGATGTTGCGCAGGTCGACCACGACGGGTTCCGCCAGCAGCGACTTGACGCGCTTCAGGTCGAGGGCGCGGAACTCGTTCCACTCGGTGACGATGACCATGGCGTCGGCGCCCTCGACGCAGCCATAGGCGCTGTCGCAGAGTTGCAGATCCGGCATCATGGCATGGGCGTGCTGCATGCCCTCGGGATCGAAGCCACGCACCCGGGCGCCGGCATCCTCCAAAGCCGTGACGATGGCGATCGACGGCGCGTCACGCATGTCGTCCGTGTTCGGCTTGAAGGTCAGCCCGAGCAGCGCAATGGTCTTGCCGCGCACCGAGCCACCACAAGCCTGGATCACCTTGCGGGCCATGGCGCGCTTGCGCTGGTCGTTGACGGCGGCCACCGTCTCGACGATGCGCAAGGGGCTCGCGTGGTCCTGGGCCGTCTTGACGAGGGCGAGGGTATCCTTCGGAAAGCACGAGCCGCCATAGCCGGGGCCGGCGTGGAGGAACTTGGAGCCGATCCGATTGTCGAGGCCGATGCCGCGGGCCACCTCCTGCACATTGGCGCCGACCTGCTCGCAGAGATCGGCGATCTCGTTGATGAACGTGATCTTGGTCGCCAGGAAGGCGTTGGCTGCATACTTGATCAGCTCGGACGTGCGCCGGCTCGTGAACATGATGGGCGGCTGATTGAGGTAGAGCGGCCTGTAGACCTCGCCCATGGCCTCGCGGGAGCGGGCGTCGTTCGCCCCGATGACGATCCGGTCGGGCCGTTTGAAATCCTCGATCGCGGAGCCCTCCCGGAGAAACTCCGGATTGGATGCGACGACGATCTCCAGGTCGGGGCGGGTCTGGCGGACGATGCGCTCGACCTCGTCACCGGTGCCCACGGGGACCGTCGATTTGGTGGCAACGACCAGGGGACCTGTCGCGGCCTCGGCCACCTCGCGGGCTGCCTGATAGACGAAGGTGAGATCGGCGTGGCCGTCGCCGCGGCGCGACGGTGTGCCGACAGCCAGAAAGACGACGTCGGCCCCGGAAATGCTCTGGGCCAGATCCGTCGTGAACGAGAGGCGACCGGCACGGCAGTTGGTCTCGACGAGTTGGTCGAGGCCAGGCTCGAAGATCGGCATCACGCCAGCCTCGAGCTTCGCGATCTTGCTGGCGTCCTTGTCCACGCAGACGACGGAATGCCCGAAATCAGCGAAAGATGCTCCCGAAACGAGCCCGACGTAGCCCGAGCCCACGACCACGATGCGCATGTCCCACCCGTTCCTTCCTGCTTCGGTGCCGTGCCCGGGAAGCACCCAGACCTTGTCCTAGACGGGCTTATGGCCCGAACGGCCCTGACCGCCGGCGTTCTTATCACATTTGAACGTGGCCAACAGGTAACGGCCACGTCGCGCTTTTGAAGCATGGGGCCGGGCCCGAGCCCAAAAGCAGCCGGACCATGGCCCCGGCCGCGCCACATCGCACCGACTTTCTGCGCATGGCCGGGCTTTTCGCTTGCGCACCAAACAATCGGGCCGGATAGTTTTCCGTGCACGCGGGCGGGCTGGCCTCGGTGCATGAACAACGACCGACAACGACCGCCGGGGCTCGCGGCGTTGCAACCGAGGCAAGGCATGTTTCGCCAGCGTATCCGCAGCGCCCTCTACATCGACTTCGAGAACATCCCGCTGCCGCCCGAGTCGATCGGCAACTGGCTCGACTGGCTCGAGGATGGCGTGTTCGACCCGTCCCGGCGCCGACGCAACTACCTGCAGAAGCGAGTCTACTGGAACTCGCACGCGGAACGGCATCGCGCCCTGTTCGAGGCACACGGCTTCGAGGCCATCCTGGTCGGCAAGTTCTCCGGCTTGAAGAATTCCGCCGACATCCGGATGGCGATGGATGTGGTTGAGGCGACCTATGCACGGCCCGAGATCAAGGAGTTCATTCTCCTGACGGGTGATTCGGACTTCGTACCCGTCCTGGAGCGCCTGCGGCAGAAGGCCAAATCGACCGCGGTTGTCGTGACCGAGCATCGGCCGAACATCCACACGACTTACAATGCCACGGCGGATGTTCTCATCCCGTCCCGCCTCCTGGCCGAAGCCGCAAGCTACCATCGTCCCCGTCGCGGACTTCTCGAGCGGCTCATCGGCCGTGGCGCTCAACCGTCGCAGCGCGAGCCCGCGCCGATGGGTGATCGGAAAGCGGGGCCAGCGTCGCGGCCCGCCAAGGTGGCCGTCGCCGTACCGGCTGCGAACAACAACCGGACGGCCATCGGCCTCGACGGCCCCGGCACGCGCCTCGATGAAGCCGCCCGGCGGATCGCAACGATGCTCGTCGCGCAGCCGCGCAACTATGTCTCGCAGAAGCGAATCATGGCCGAACTGGACAAGGTCGCAGGCTTCAAGCGAACCGGTCCGGCGGCGCTGTTCGGGGAAAGCAGCTACCGGACGCTGATGGTGGAACTTGCGCGCCGGGACCCCAGGATACGGGTGGTCAACCAGCCGGGAGGGGGAACGGGCGTAGTCCATGTTCCCGCGTCGATGGACTCGCCCGGCGTTCCAGGCGTTCCCAGGCTCAAGCTGGTTACGGTCGTGGCCGGCGCCGGGACCAACGAGGAAGCGATCCCTGTCGAGCCCATGGCTTCGACGGCGGCGGCCCATGCGCCGTCGTTTGCCGAATCCGTCGCGGATCGAAGCGCCGAGGACGCCGCTTGCCCCGTTGGACCGACGGCCGGCGACGGAGCCCCGATAGACGAAGAGCCGCAACCGCGTGCAGCGGCTCCGGCTCCAGCTTCGTCTTGATCGTCGATCCGGTCGCAGAGACAGGCGGCGAAGCCGCTGTCCCCGCATCGAATCAGCGCGAGTAGAACTCGACCACCAGGTTCGGCTCCATCTGCACCGGATAGGGCACGTCCGAGAGGGCCGGCACGCGAACGAAGCGCGCGGTCATCTTGGTGTGGTCCGCCTCGATGTAGTCGGGCACGTCACGCTCGGCGCTCTTCGTCGCTTCCATCACGAGGGGCAACTGGCGGGAGGCTTCCTTCACCTCGATGACATCGCCGACCTTGCAGCGATAGCTCGGGATGTCGACCCGCTGGCCGTTCACCTTGATGTGGCCGTGGCTCACGAACTGGCGCGCCGCGAACACGGTCGGGACGAACTTGGCCCGGTAGACCAGCGCGTCGAGGCGGCGCTCGAGGAGGCCGATCAGATGCTCGGAGGTCGAGCCCTTGAGGCGCGCGGCTTCCTTGTACACCCGGTTGAACTGGCGCTCGGTGATGTTGCCGTAGTAGCCCTTCAGCTTCTGCTTGGCGCGGAGCTGCTGGCCGAAATCCGAGATCTTGCCGGCGCGACGCTCACCATGCTGGCCGGGGCGCGAGGCGCGCCGATTGAGGGGGCTCTTCGAGCGACCCCAGATGTTTTCACCGAGGCGCCGGTCGATCTTATGCTTGGCGCGAATGCGTTTCGTCACGTCCGTCTCCGTCTTTCGATATGCACGGGTTGCATGCGCCTTCTCCTTTGGACCTTCGTTCCAGACGTTCTGCCCGGTGTGGGTCCCGACAGACCGAGGCGCAAAGCCTCGGCCGCGAAGGCGCTCAAAACAACGCGGGCCCCGAAAGGCCCGCGAGAACTGCTCAATAGCGCCTCGTATCCGGTCCCGTCAAGGACGAGACCACGCCACGGCGCTCTGCTCACTTTTTCTGCGAGGCTGGAACCGGCTGGGCCGGGGCATCGGCCTTCCTGGCCTGCACGAACGGCTTTGCGGCCTCGACCTGCGCTGCGACGGCCTCGCGGACCTTCTTGCGCTTCTCGTCGTTGCAGGTGTCCTTGCCCGGCGTGATCGGCTCCAGGCTGACGATCTGCTCGCCGTCCTTCTCGCTCACCTTCAGCTTGCCGGCCGCCATGTGGATGGTCATGCGGTGCAGGGTGGTGATGTAGAGAAGCTGCTGGTCGGTCCACTTGTACTTGGCGCGCTGGGTGAGCATCATCGCGTCGTAGTTGACGGTCTGTTCCTCCCACATCTCGCAGAGCTGCGCCTGGGCCGAGTTGTAGCCGGTCTTGATGACGTCGCGCGCGGCATCGATCGGGACCAGCGTCTCTTTCTTCTTCGATTTCTTGTCGACTTCGATCACCTTGCCGTCGGGCGTGGTGAACTTCGCCGGGAGGATCGTCCAGGCGTACTCCATGAGCACGCGCACCGACTTCTCGCTCAGCTCCTTCGCCGCAACCGGACCAGCGAATGCCAGGCTCGCCAAGCCCAGCACGGTCACCGCCAGCGTCCGTGTCTGCCACTCCTTCATAATTCCGCCCCTCACCCGTTGCCTGTTCCGACCGTCGAAGGCCCATCCCGTGCCCGGGACGCTGCCCGACCGTCTCGTCGGCGCCACCACATTCGCGCCCTCAATCGCGGCCGGCCCCCCGCTCCGCGTGCGGGCCGAGGGGTCGGCTCCAAAGTGGGCAAACTTATGGCCGCTTGCGTCCCCGTCCCTTACCGTGCGCGAGTGCGACAACTATGCCACGCAGGGTCCGAACCTCCTGCTCCGTCGCTCCCATGCGAGTGAACATAGTACGCAGGTTCCGGACCATCGCCTGACGCCGGTGGGCGGGGTTGAAGAATCCCATCTGATCCAACTCGTTCTCCAAATGCTCGAAGAAGCCCTCGAGTTCCGCCTTGTTGGCCGGACGGGTGTCGCCCAGATCCAGTCCGGGCGCCTGGGGCGTCTCGTAGGTGGTGACGCGCCCGAGAGTCGCAGCACCGGACGTGCGCATCCACTCGTAGCCGAGGATGAGCACCGATTGCGCCAGATTGAGGGACGCGAAACGGGAGTTGACGGGAATCATCACGAGCGCGTCGGCGCCGGCCACCTCGTCGGTCTCGAGCCCGTTGCGTTCGCGCCCGAACAGGACGCCACACCGTTCGCCCCTCGCGATGCGCGATCGCATCTCGGCCACCGCTTCCAGAGGCGTCAGGACGGGCTTGCGCAGATCGCGTTGCCGGGCCGTGGTGGCGGCGACCCATTGGAGATCGGCGATGCCGTCGGCGAGCGCTGCGTAAGATGTCGCGTCATCCACGACATAGTTGGCCCCGGAGGCGGCGATCCGCGCCTTCTCGTTCGGCCAGCCGTCGCGTGGCGAAATCAGGCGCAGCTCGTCGAGGCCGGTATTGGCCATTGCCCGCGCCACCATGCCGATGTTGTCGGCGAGCTGGGGCTCCATCAGCAGCACCGCCGGCGCTTCCCCGCCACCGGCAAATGCCGATCCCTGGAT
>JBGSJD010000395.1:0-9073 GCA_041742195.1 Hyphomicrobiaceae bacterium | reverse complement strand
TGCCGGCTCCGGCCGCGGTGGGTGCAGCTCCGGCCGCCGAGGCCAAGGTCGCTGCGGCCACGACAGCCAAGACCGTGAAAACGGCGAAGGCGACGGCTGCGACGGCCAAGGCAACGGTTGCGCCTGCCAAGCAGTAGGCCGACCCGGCGGTCATGAGATGGGGCGTGGGGCTCGCCCCATCGCAGCAAACTGTCGCACATGGCACGTTTGCAACACTCAGGCATGTTCGGGCCTGGACGGCTTGAATGACCGGCTTGCCTGTGGTCACTGCATGGGTGAACAAGAGCAATGAATCGGGGGTGGTCGAGGTGAAGGACTTTTCTGGCAGCCTGAAGGCATTGGCCTGCGTAGCGGTTGTCGCGACCCTCGCCGGCTGCGCGGCCGAGAGCCGGCCGGCAGATCCGGGTTTTCGGCCTCTCCCGTCGGGCATGTCGTGCCAATCGGTCCGCTCTGAGCTGAATGCTCTCGACTCCCGTGGCACTGGCAGCAAGGTCGAGGCGGTGTCGTCCGGCCGCAAGGTGTCCGACAAGGATCGCGCCGACGTGCAGCGCTACAACACGCTGCTGAACTACTACCTCGCGGGCCGTTGCCACGTTTAAGCGGTCGGCCTCTGGCGACTTTCGCTTGAGATTTGCCGTTCACTGAGATCAAACTCCGGCCCTGACGCCATCGTCAGGGCCGTTTTCGTTTGCGGGCGAACCAGCGACGCACGCCACTCCAGGAGATCCAGCCGCCATGTCAGACACCGCCTTCGACGTCGTCGTCATCGGTTCCGGTCCGGGCGGCTACGTCACGGCGATCCGTGCGGCACAGCTCGGGTTCAAGACGGCGATCGTCGAGCGGGAGCACCTCGGTGGCATCTGCCTGAACTGGGGCTGCATCCCGACCAAGGCTCTGCTGCGCTCGGCCGAAGCCTTCCACATGGCGACCCACGCCAAGGACTACGGCCTGTCACTGAAGGGAACCGTCGAGGCCGACGTGGCCGCAATCGTGAAGCGCTCGCGTGGCGTGTCGCAGCAGTTGAACGGCGGCGTTGGCTTCCTGCTGCGCAAGAACAAGGTTCAGGTGATCTGGGGCGAGGCCACGATCGACAAGCCCGGCCAGCTTACGGTGAAGGCCACGGCAAAAGCGCCGATGCAGCCCCAGATCCCGCCGCCGAAGGGCACGCTGGGCGCTGGCAGCTACCAGGCGAAACACATCATAGTGGCGACCGGCGCCCGCCCGCGCGTCCTTCCCGGCCTCGAGCCGGACGGCAAGCAGGTCTGGACCTATTTCGAGGCCATGGTGCCCGAACGCATGCCGAGATCACTGCTGGTGGTCGGCTCTGGTGCGATCGGCATCGAATTCGCGTCGTTCTACCGGACCTTCGGTGTCGATGTGACCGTGGTCGAGGTCCTGCCGCAGATCCTGCCGGTCGAGGATGCCGAGATCGCGGCCCTCGCCCGAAAGCGCTTCGAGAAGCAGGGCATGAAGATCCTGACGGGCGCCAAGGTGACCGGCCTCGATAAGAAGACCGAGAGTGTCGTCGCGACGATCGTCGACGGGCAGGGCCAGCAGCACCGGCTGGAGGTCGAGAAGGTCATTTCCGCCGTCGGCGTCGTGGGCAATGTCGAGGGGCTCGGACTCGAGAAGCTCGGCGTCAAGATCGAGCGCGGAACGATCGTCACCGACGGCTACGGTCGCACGAGTGCGACTGGCATCTACGCTATCGGCGACGTCGCCGGCCCCCCCATGCTCGCCCACAAGGCGGAGCACGAAGGCGTCATCTGCGTCGAGACCATCAAGGGTCTGCCGACCCACGCCATGGACAAGGCGCGCATTCCCGGCTGTACCTATTGCCACCCCCAGATCGCGAGCGTCGGCCTCACGGAAGCCAGGGCGAAGGACGCCGGCCGCGAGATCCGGGTCGGCCGGTTCCCGTTCCAGGGCAACGGCAAGGCGATCGCGCTCGGCGAGCCGGACGGCCTGGTGAAGACGATCTTCGACAAGAAGACGGGCCAGCTCCTCGGCGCGCACCTGATCGGCGCGGAGGTGACGGAACTCGTCCAGGGCTTCGTCGTGGCGATGAACCTCGAGACGACGGAGGAGGATCTGACGCACACCGTGTTCCCCCATCCGACGCTCTCCGAGATGATCCACGAAAGCGTCCTCGATGCCTACGGCCGCGTCATCCATATGTGACGGAAGCGGCGGGCCCATTCCGGCATCACGCGCTGCATTGACCGGCGTCGTCGCTCCAGGCACTTATCGCGCGAGTTCGCCCACCCTGGAGGATGCCTGACGTGCCCTTGCCCAAGCTCTTCTCACCGATCACTCTGCGGTCGGTTACGTTGCCGAACCGCGTCGTGCTGTCGCCACTCTGCATGTACCAGGCGAAGGATGGCCTTGCGAACGCTTTCCATTCCTCGCACCTCACGGCCTTCGCTCGCGGGCGCGTCGGGCTCGTCTTCACAGAGGCAACGGCAGTAGAGCCCGAGGGGCGGATCAGCCACGGCTGTTGCGGGCTCTGGAATGACGCCCAGGTCGAGACCTACAGGCCGATCGTCGCGGCCATCGAGGAGCTGGGTGCTGTCCCCGCCATTCAGATCGCGCATGCAGGGCGCAAGGCGTCCGCGCGCACGCCATGGCAGGGAAGCGCCGCGCTCGATGCCAGCGACGCAGCAAAAGGAACGCCGCCCTGGCGGACGGTTGGTCCGACCGCCGATCCCGTCGGCGCCGCATGGCCGGCTCCGGATGCCATGACCGAGGCCGATATCGCCGCAATGGTTGTGAAGTTCGCCGAGGCCGCCCGCCGCGCCGCGAAGGCCGGCTTCAAGGTGCTCGAGATCCACGGCGCACATGGCTATCTCATCCATTCCTTCCTGTCGCCGATCGCGAACAAGCGCAAAGATCGCTATGGCGGCGACCGGGCAGGGCGCATGCGCTTCGGATGCGAGGTCGTCGAGGCAGTCCGCGCGGCCTGGCCGGCAGAGTTGCCGCTATTCATGCGAATTTCGGCCGTCGATGGACCTGCCGGAGGTTGGAGCCTCGACGATTCCGTCGTCTTCGCGCGCGAACTCAAGTCCCTTGGCGTGGACGTGATCGATTGCTCGGCGGGCGGCATCTCCGGCCCGCCGTCGTTCCGTGCGAGTGACACAGGCGAACCCTTCAAGGCGAAGGGCGATCGGGCCCCGGGGTTCCAGGTGCCCTATGCCGACCGGATACGGCGCGAGGCGGAGGTCGCGACCATGGCTGTCGGCGTGATCGTGAAGGGCCTCCAGGCCGAGGCGATCCTGGAGGAGGGTAAGGCTGATCTGGTCGCCCTCGGCCGCGAGCTCATGTACGATCCGTTCTGGACGCTACGGGCTGCTGAGGCCATGGGCGTCGACCCGGACTGCAAGATGTGGCCGGATAGCTACGGCTGGGCCATCGCGCGCAGGGCCGAGATCAAAGCGGGCTGGTAACGCCTCGGACTTTCTTCGGCCCCCCCGCGATCCTGGCTTGCACGCCGTGGGGGCGCCCGTTATAACGTCGTCACATCGCGGCCGTCCGAGCGACGCGCCGTGTCCCGTGCCCGTGGGTCCTCCGCGAGCAACCGTGTCTCACACGGAATTCGCCATTGGCGGAGCGTAGCGCAGCCTGGTAGCGCACTTGCTTCGGGAGCAAGGGGTCGGGGGTTCGAATCCCTCCGCTCCGACCATCCGCCGTGCGCCGGGACGATCCCCCGGTCTGCTATCAGCGACGCTTTCTCTCGGCTCACGATCGGATGTCCCCAGACGAGCAGCGAAGGGGCTGGCGTCCGGCACCGATCTCGTCTCTCATGTTCGCCGGGAACCAGCCGGATCAACCGGCGGCGGAGACGCACGAGAGCACCATGCAGACCTACGACTACATCGTTGTTGGCGCCGGTTCGGCCGGCGCGGCGCTGGCAGCCCGGCTGACAGAGAACCCACGCAATCAGGTCCTTCTGGTCGAGGCGGGCGGCGATACGCATTTCCTGTCCCGTTTCCCCCTGAGCTTCGGGCTTTTCATCGAGAAGGCCGGCGTCAACTGGCTCTACCAGTCGGAGCCGGAGCCCAACACCGCGAACCGCCAGATCCCTGTCCCGCGCGGCAAGATGCTGGGTGGCTCCAGCGCCATCAACGGCCTCGTCTGGGTGCGCGGCCAGCCGCTCGACTACAACACATGGGCCCAGATGGGCGCGCGTGGCTGGAGCTGGCAGGACGTCGCCCCCGTCTTCGCGCGCATCGAGAACTACGAGAAGGGCGGCGCCAATGGCCGTGGCACGGAGGGCCCGTTGCGGGTCACCGAAGTCCCCGATCAGAGCAGCCTCTACGACAGCATGTTCAAGGCGGCGGTCGCAGCCGGCTACAAGGTCAACCCTGACTACAACAGCGAAGACCAGGAAGGCATGGTCAAGACGCAGTCGAGCATCTGGCGCGGCCAGCGCATGAGCGTCGCCCGCTGCTATCTCGAGCCCGCGATGAAACGTCCGAACCTCACCGTGGTAACCAACGCGCAAACGCAGCGCGTCGTCCTAGAGGGCAAGCGCTGCACGGGGATCGTCTACCAGCAGAACGGTCGATCGGTGACTGCCAACGCCGCCCGCGAGGTCGTGCTCTGCTCGGGCGCCGTCGCCTCGCCGCAGCTGCTCGAACTCTCCGGCATCGGCAACCCGGAAATCCTGAAGTCCCACGGCATCGAGGTCCGCCATGCGCTTCCGGCGGTCGGCGAGAACTTCCGCGATCACCTGAACGCGCGCATCATCTGGCGAGTGAAGGACAAGGCTGTCTCCTACAACCACCGCGCCCAGGGCCTCGGCGCGCTCGGACAGGGCCTCCGATACGTGTTCACACGGGGGGGCTTCATTAGCCTGCCGTCGGCGCCGATGCTGGCCTTCCTGCGCACCCGGCCCGACCTCGAGACGCCGGACGTGCAGATGCACATCGTGCCCTACTCGATCAAGGACCCGAAGACCCGCAAGCTCCAGGACTTCCCGTCCATGACGATGTCCTGCTACCAGCTCCGCCCCGAAAGCCTCGGCTCGATCCACATCCGGTCGGCGCGCCCCGAGGATCAGCCCGCGATCCGCTTCAACTTCCTGGCCGACCCGATCGATCAGGCCGCCATGACAGAAGGCTTCAAGATCGTTCGCAAGATCGTCGAGAGCCCGCCGATGGACGCGCTCCGGGGCGAAGAGTTCTCGCCCGGCAAGCAGGTCTCGAGCGACGACGAGATCCTCGACTGGATCCGCCAGAACGCGCAGACGGCCTACCATCCGATCGGCACCTGCCGCATGGGCCCCGCCAGCCAGCGCACCGTCGTCGACGACCGCCTCCGCGTGCATGGCATCACGGGGCTTCGCATCGCCGACGCCTCGATCTTCCCGACCATGCCCTCCGGCAACACCAACGCGCCGGCGATCATGGTCGGCGAGAAGGCAGCCGACATTCTGCGCGAGGATCGCGCGGCCTAGGCCCCGAGCCGCCGCCACCCTCGGTGACCGTGGCGGCGGCGCCGATTCCCGGCTAATCTCAGGCGGCGGGGCTTACCGTTCGGGCGCCGCGGCAACTGGCGGAACCGATGCATCATTTCACGTACAAGGGCGGCGTGCTCCACGCCGAGGACGTCGATCTCGAAGCCATTGCAGCCGAGGTGGGCACGCCCGTCTACGTCTATTCGGCCGCCACCATCGAGCGCCATTACCGGGCCTTCGCGAGCGCCTTTGCGGGGCTCGACGCCCACGTCTTCTACGCCATGAAGGCGAACTCCAACCTCGCCGTCCTCCGCCTCCTCGGCAACCTCGGCGCCGGTGCGGACACCGTGTCGGAAGGCGAAGTCCGCCGCGCCCTTGCGGCCGGCATTCCCGCATCGCGGATCGTGCTGTCCGGCGTCGGCAAGATCGACAGCGAACTCGCCTGCGCCGTCGATGCCGGCATCTATCAGGTAAACGTCGAGACGGAGGGCGAGCTGTATGCGCTCTCCCGCGTCGCGAGTGCGCGCGGCAAGCGTCAGCCCATCGTGTTCCGCATCAACCCCGACGTCGGCGCCGGCGGTCACGCCAAGATCACCACCGGCTCGTCCGAAAACAAGTTCGGCGTCAGCATCGAGGAGGCCGAGCGGCTCTACGCCGTGGCGGCAAACCTGCCGGGCATCGCGCTCGAAGGCCTCGCGATGCACATCGGGAGCCAGATCCGCTCGATCCATGAGTTCGGCCCGGCCTTCGGTCGGCTGCGCGCCTTGACGGTCCGCCTGCGCGAAAGCGGCCACCGGGTCTCCCGCCTCGACCTGGGCGGCGGGCTCGGCATTCCCTATGAAATGTCGGAGGCCGTCGCCCATGGCCCCGATCTGATCGAGGCCTACGCCGCGCTGGTGCGCAATACATTCGGCGCCCTAGACGTCGAGATCGGCCTCGAACCGGGACGCATCATCGTCGGCAACGCGGGCATTCTTCTGACCCGCATCGTCCACGAGAATAGTCGCCCTCGAAAGACGTTCCTCGTCGTCGACGCCGGCATGAACGATCTCGTCCGCCCCGCCATGTACGAGGCGTTCCACGACATCTGGCCGACGCGCGAGCCCGGCCCCGAGACCGAACGCCGGGCCTTCGACGTCGTCGGCCCCATCTGCGAATCGAGCGATACCTTCGCCGAGGCCCGGGATCTGCCGACGATGAAGACGGGCGACCTGATGGCCTTCATGACGGCTGGTGCCTACGGCGCGGCCATGTCCTCGAACTACAACACCCGCCCCCTGGTGCCCGAGGTCCTGGTCCGTGGCGCATCGTACGCCATCGTCCGTCCCCGCCAGTCGTTCGAGGAGCTTCTGGGACAGGATCGGATTCCCGACTGGCTCTAGTTAGCATCTGTCATCCGCCCGGCGCACGGCCGAGATTAATGTCCGGCAACGTTCAGTCACCAGCAACGATGGAGGCCGCTTTGGGCATTCTCTCGGCACCCTTTGCGCCGCGCTACCTCGCACTGACGCTGTCTCTCATCCTCGCTGCACTGTTCGCGGGCGCGACAGCCCTTTGGCCCGTCTACGGCATGCTGCTCGCCGTTCCCGCCGTCGTCTTCGGCACCCTCGCCGTGATCGGCCTGCGCGACCTCGCCCAGCCACGCCACGCCATCCTGCGCAACTATCCGCTCATCGGCCACCTCCGCTTCATCTTCGAGAAGATCAGGCCGGAGCTGCGCCAGTACTTCTTCGAGACCGACAAGGACGGCACACCCTTCAGCCGCGACAAGCGCGCCATCGTCTACCAGCGCGCCAAGGGCGAACTCGACAAGCGGCCCTTCGGCACCCAGTACGACGTCTACGAGACTCAGTTCGAATGGTTGCACCACTCGATGACGCCCCGGCCCGTCGCCGAGGAGCCGTTCCGCGTCGTCGTCGGTGGCCCTCAGTGCAGCCAGCCCTACTCCGCCTCGATCTTCAACATCTCGGCGATGAGCTACGGCTCGCTGTCGGCCAACGCCGTCCGCGCCCTGAACCGGGGCGCCAAGCTCGGCAATTTCGCCCATGACACCGGCGAAGGCGGCCTCTCGCCCTACCACCAGGAGTTCGGCGGCGACATCATCTGGGAGATCGGATCCGGCTATTTCAGCGCCCGTGAGCCGAATGGCCGGTTCTCACCGGAGCGCTTTGCCGACAACGCCACCAAGCCGCAAGTCAAGATGGTCGAGCTCAAGCTCTCCCAGGGAGCCAAGCCCGGTCACGGCGGCGTCTTGCCGGCAGCCAAGGTGACCGCCGAGATCGCGCGCATTCGCGGCGTGCCGATGGGCCAGGATTGCGTCTCGCCGGCCTACCACTCCGCGTTCTCGACCCCCATCGAGATGATGCAGTTCATCGACCAGATGCGCCGCCTGTCGGGTGGCAAGCCCGCTGGCATCAAGCTCTGCATCGGTCATTCGTGGGAGTTCCTCGCCCTCGTCAAGGCCATGCTCGAGACAGGCCTGACGCCCGATTTCATCGTGGTCGATGGCAAGGAAGGCGGCACGGGCGCCGCTCCGCTCGAGTTCATGGACCACCTCGGCATGCCGCTCCGCGACGGCCTGTCGTTCGTTCATTCGGCCCTCGTCGGCGCCAACCTCCGCGATCGCATCCGGATCGGCGCCTCGGGCAAGATCGTGACGGCGTTCGACATTGCCCGCGCCATGGCGCTCGGCGCCGACTGGTGCAATTCCGCCCGCGGCTTCATGTTCGCGGTCGGCTGTATCCAGGCGCAGACCTGCCACACGGGCAAGTGTCCGACCGGCGTGACGAGCCAGGACCCTGCGAGGAGCCGCGCCATCGTGGTGCCGGACAAGGCTGAGCGGGTCGCCAACTTCCAGCGCGAAACGCTGGCGACGCTCGCCGAACTGGTGGCCGCCGCCGGGCTCGAGCATCCCCGCGAGTTCGACCCGCATCACTTCATGCGCCGCGCGGCCCCCGATCGGGTCGTCAGTTTCGCCCAGATGTATCGCTTCCTGCGCCCCGGCGAACTGCTGGCCGGCACCGACCATCCCCAGTTCAAGCAGGCCTGGGCCCTCGCCCGCGCCGAAACCTTCGCCCCCGCCCGCGCCGTGCAGGCGATGGCGGCCGAATAGCTTGACGGTTACCCGCCACGGCGGAGCCATAATCCCCACCCCCATTTGATGAACTATAATTTAGGAAACGTTCGTCGCGAGGCCCGCTATGATCATCGCGCGGCGCGTGCGAGCCGCGATTGTGGGCTGCAAGGACACCCGCAGGCTTGGTCCAAACGGACAACCTGATGGTCCGCCCGCCCTCCGCGCGTCAGGCAAGGACCCGCAATGGCCGACGGCATGAAGCGAGCTGATCTGGACCCCACCGCCGCTCTCGAGCGAAAGGTGCGCCTCACGCGGGCCGCACTCCTCGTCGAGCGCATGTGGCCGCGCATCTGGCTGATGATCGCCATCGCGATGGGCTTCCTCGCCGTTTCGTTCGCGGGCGTCTGGCACAGCATCCCCGAATGGGCCCATATCTCGCTTCTCGGCGCCTTTGCGCTGGCGGCGCTGGGCGGCCTCGTCTGGGTGATCCGCACGCCTGCCGCCTCCCGGGACGAGGCGATCCTGCGTATCGAGGCGCGCTC
>JBGSJD010000394.1:0-1768 GCA_041742195.1 Hyphomicrobiaceae bacterium | reverse complement strand
GCAATGTGGTCTTCCGCTGGACGCTCGGCGACCGGGATGGCGTCGCGGAGGCCTTCGCGAAGGCCGCGCACGTGGTGGCTGTCGAGCGGACCAGCCAGCGGGTCATCATCTGCCCGATGGAGCCGCGGGCCGCGATCGCGCGCCACGACGCTGTGACGGGGCGCTATCACCTCCACACCGGCAACCAGGGCATGACCAATCTCAGGGATCAGGTCGCGCGGGTGCTCGGCATCGACAAGCATGGCCTGGTGGTGACGTCGCGGGACGTCGGCGGCGCGTTCGGTATTCGTAACGGCGTCTATCCGGAGTATCCCGCGCTGCTCCATGCGGCGCGTCGGCTCGGACGGCCGGTGAGGTGGACGGCGAGCCGGTCGGAGGCCTTCGTATCGGATGCGCAAGCGCGCGATTCGATCATGCACGGGCGGCTCGCTCTCGATGCGCAGGGCCGCATCCTGGCGCTCGATGTGACGGCCAAGGCCGCGATGGGGGCCTACATGCATCACGTCGGCTACTTCATCGCGACCGCGAATTTCTCGCGCTGCCTGACGGGCCCCTACCAAGTGCCGGTCGCGCATTCGGACGTGACCTGCGTTCTCACCAACACGGTGCCGACGGCGCCCTATCGGGGGGCGGGCCGGCCCGAAGCCGCCTACATCATGGAAAGCCTGATGGACGCTGCGGCGATGGCCCTCGGGCTCGATGCGGTCGAGATCCGGCGGCGCAATCTCGTGCCGCCAGAGGCGATGCCGTACCGGACGGCGGTCGGAATGCGCTACTGCTCGGGTGATTTCCCGGATCTGCTCGACCAGGCGCTGAAGGCCGCCGACTGGGGCGGGCTCGAACAACGCAAGGCGCGTTCCGAGGCGCGGGGGCGCTTTCGCGGCGCAGGCATCGGCATGTTCGTCGAGATCTCGGGCGGGGCTCCCAATGAGCGGGCGAAAATGAGCCTCGGCGCAGACGGTATCGCGCATGTGCGGACGGCCGTCGGTGCCACCGGGCAAGGGCACGAGACGGTGTTTGCGATGCTGGCGGACGAGCAACTCGGCCTCGGTTGCGATCGGATCGTCGTCGCGCAAGGCGACAGCACGGATTTCGAGGACGGTGGGACGTCGTCGGCGTCGCGGTCGACGCAGATGGCGGGGCTCGCGATCCGTGCGACGGCGCTGCAACTGATCGATGCGGCCAAGGCACGGGCAGCAGCGCGCTGGGGGGTGAGCGCAGATGCAATCGCCTACGACGCTGGTCGGCTCAGTGTGCCTGCGACCAATCTCGCAATCGCGATCGAGGATATCGCAAGGGATGGCGCACCGCCCCTCGTCGCCGAGGCGCGGATCGAGGCCGAGCCGACGTTTCCCTCGGGGTGTCATATTGCGGAAGTGGAAGTCGATCCGGAGACGGGTGTCGTGACGATCGATCGCTATGTGGCGGTCGACGATTGCGGGCGCGTCATTCATCACACGCTCGCCGAGGGGCAGGTGATGGGCGCCCTGGCGCAAGGTCTGGGCCAGGTGCTGATGGAGCACGGCGTCTACGACCCGGCGAGCGGGCAACTCACGGCCGGTTCGCTTATGGATTACGCCTTGCCTCGGGCGCGCGATCTGCCGCCGATTACGTCGATCCTGGCGCCGTCGCCGGCGACGAACAACCCGCTCGGCGTAAAGGGCGTCGGCGAAAGCGGGACGGTCGGACCGCTGCCGGCCGTCATGAACGCGATCCGGGATGCGCTGCGGCCGCTTGGCGTGGTCGAGATCGAGATGCCGGCGACGCC
>JBGSJD010000393.1:0-9290 GCA_041742195.1 Hyphomicrobiaceae bacterium | reverse complement strand
GGCGGGGTGCGGCCACTGGCACAGGCACCGATCCTGTCGAGGCCGCCGTCGTGACGCCGGATGCGGTGCACGCCTTCCCGCTGTGTCCCTGCAGCAGCGTCAGCAGGATGAAGTCCGGCCGATCCACCGGCAGCGTCACGTGCACGGCCGAGATGAAGTTGCGCATGGCCGTCCGCGTACCGTCGGTCCACTCGCCATCCGCAGCGGCGTCGTAGCACCCGACGCGCCGAAGCTCCGATTGAATGGCCATGGCGAGAGTCTGAGTTGCCGTTGGCGGCGGACCACCCGCTGGCGCGACGGCCGCTGTCCGAGTCGCCGCAAGCGCAACCGGCGTGGTTCCGGCGATCTGGACATGCGCTCTGTCGCTCGTCCCGGCGGTCACCACGCCTTGCTGTGCAATCGCAACCGGCGGCGCATCGGATGGTGGCGCCAGGGCGTAATCCACGCCGAGGAACGCGAGAACCGGGAGTCCTGCCAACACCACGCCATGGGAGAAGGCCGTCAAGTACGATCGCGTACGCCGATGCATCACATGACCTCCACCTCAGACGCGCATGGCTGCGCACGACGCTAACGGGCATACTGTTCGACAGGACTGCAGCCATCGACTGCCAATATAAACGTTTGAACGCTCCAATGCCCGTCTCGTTCAAACAATCTTTAGATATGTCGTACACCCCGGGATCGAGCCGGGGCAAGCTTGCCTGGAGCCCTGTCCCCAATCGGCTGCCGCGCCCGTGACCCGGCAGCCACGGCGCCTCAGGGTCGACCCTTCATCATTCGCAAGGGTGTGTATACCATGACCTCGTCGCCGTTCTGGTTGACGATCGTGTTACGCGTCCGGACGAGACCGCGATTGCCCTTGGAGGCGGCCCGGCTCTCGGTGACCTCGATCAGGACGGAAATGGTGTCTCCGGCGAACGTCGGCGCCTTGATTTCGAGGTCCATGCCGAGGAAGGCCATGCCCGTGGCCTGGATCGTCGCGCCGATCACCAGCCCTTCGGCGAACGAGAACACCAGCGCCCCGGGTGCGAGCCGCCCCTTGATGGCGCTTTCCGTCTGCCGGTAGACCTCGTTGGTGAACAGCAGCTCGAGCATCCCGGTGCAGGAGATGAAGTTCACGATATCCGGCTCGGTGATGGTGCGCCCGAAGGTGCGATAGCGGGCTCCGACCGGCATATCCTGCCAATAGAACCCCTTGCCGAGCAGTTGTGCGTCTTCGCCCATCGCGCGCCTCGTCGACCGCCAATCCGGAATGGCGTGTGCCGCCCCCTGAACCCACAGGAAGGCGTCCCGCCTCGCGCCGAACTCTTGCAGTCCGTGCCCCCGAGTGCAACCAGGCGCAAAAGCTGCCTCGCCTGCCCCTCCGAGGGCGCGTCAATCCTGCGCTCTGGACTGTGTCACCCGCAGCCCCGATATGAGTGCGGTGATCGGCAAACGAGGTGACAGGTGGCGGACGACGAGCAGAACAGGTTCTCGGCCCGGGCGGCCCGCTATGTCAGGGTTGGGACGAACGTCGGCTCCGTCGCCGCGCGTGTCGCAGGCAGCCGCCTGTTCGGGCTCGACCTCGACCGGCAGAAGAATGCGGCCGAGCTGGCCCGCGCACTCGGCGGCCTGAAGGGGCCGATCATGAAGGCGGCCCAGCTTCTCTCGACGATCCCTGAGGCGCTGCCGCCGGAGTACGCCCGCGAGCTGTCCCAGCTCCAGTCGCAGGCCCCGCCCATGGGCCCGGCGTTCGTCCGCCGTCGCATGCAGGCCGAGCTGGGGCCGGACTGGCAACAGAGGTTCCGCAGCTTCGAGGCTCAGTCCTCCGCCTCCGCATCGCTGGGGCAGGTGCACAAGGCCGTCTCCCACGATGGCCGTGCACTGGCCGTGAAGCTGCAATATCCCGACATGCAGTCGGCCGTCGCCGCCGACGTCTCTCAGCTCAAGGTCGTGTTCGCGCTGCACGCCCGCATGGACCCGGCCGTCGACACCGCCGAGATCCTGCAGGAGATCTCCGATCGGCTGCGCGAAGAGCTCGATTACGAGCTCGAGGCGAGCCACATGGCGCTCTACACGCACATCTTCCGCGACGATCCTCTGATCCGCGTCCCCGAGGTCGTCCCCGAGCTGTCGACGAAGCGCTTGCTCTCCATGACCTGGCTCGAGGGCCGCCGCCTGCTCGAATACAAGGAGGCGCCGGAGGAGGATCGCAACCAGATCGCCCGCGCCATGTTCCGCGCCTGGTGGTACCCGTTCTCGCACTACGGCGTGATCCATGGCGACCCGCACCTCGGAAACTATAATGTGTTCGCGGCCGGCCCGGTTGCTGGTGGGCAACTGGAGGGCCGACCAATAGTCCCGGTTGCTGGTGGGCAACTGGAGGGCCAGGAAAGTGCCCCGGTTGCTGGTGGGCTGCCCCACCCTCAGGGCATCAACCTGCTCGACTACGGCTGCATGCGCACGTTCCCGACGAAGTTCGTGCAGGGCGTCATCGACCTCTATCGCGGCCTGGAGCGGAACGACGAGGCGCTGATCGTCCACGCCTACGAGACGTGGGGCTTCCGTGGCCTCTCGAAAGACCTGATCGAAGTCCTGAACATCTGGGCGCGCTTCATCTATGGCCCCCTGCTCGACGACCGGGTCCGCTCCATCGCCGAGGGCACGACGCCCGGCGAGTACGGCCGCAAGGAGGCCTTCACGGTCCACGAGGCCTTGAAGCAAAAGGGCCCCGTCAAGGTGCCGCGCGAGTTCGTATTCATGGACCGCGCCGCCCTCGGCCTCGGCGGCGACTTCCTGCACCTCGGTGCGCGGTTGAACTACTACCGCATGTTCAACGAGACCATCGAAGGCTTCGACCTCGCCGAAGTCGACGCCCGCCAGAAAGCCGCCTTCGAAGCGACGGGCGTGCCACTGCCGCGGTAGTGGCGGCGGGGGGAGGCTCCGAGGCTGACAGCTGGGGCTCGGCAGATGTCGACTCCGAAACGACGAGGTCCGATGTCTTGGGTAGCTCCTCCTGGAGTGAGCGGAAGAGTCGCCTGCCAAACCTCTCTGATGACGCCCCCCGATTGTCAGGAAGGTTGTCGGACCACCTGGTCAGATCCCTATGTAAAGCGATCAAGGCAAGACACGAGTACCGAGACGCTGACTTCGGAACCGGATCTTGATGACGCGGCCGTCGCGAAGCGGAGTGATGCGAGAGGCGTCACACCTGGCCCTCTTGAGCCCAGTGCCATTCAAGCCGTCACATCGATGCAGGGCGTCCGAAAGTCCAGTCGCGTCCGCCCGCAATTGCGGTCGATGTCATGAGGAACGAAAGCGCCAGAGATGCCGCAGGGCAACCCGGGGACACGGACGCGATGGAAGAGAGGCATCGGCACCTCAGCAAAGCGTCTGAGCCAGCTCGGCGAAGTTCGCAACGATCAGATCCGCTTGATGGGGTGTCTCGCCAAACGGTCGCTGCCGCCGGTCGATGAAGGCAGTGCGCATGCCGTAAGACTTGGCGCCAACGCAATCGAAGGCGTGATTGGCCACGAACAGGCAGCTCGACCGGTCGAGACCGGTCAACTCTTCGGCCTTCGCATAGGTCTTCCAGTGCGGTTTGAAGTATCCCGCCTCTGCCACCGAGATGACCCGATCGAACTGAAACCCGATATGCCGGCCCGCCGCCTCGAGCATGTCTCGGTCGCCATTGGACAGGATCACGAGCTTGTAGCCGGCACCTCGGAGACGTTCGAGCGCAGCGACGACATCCGGAAACGGCTTCAGCTTCTCGATCTCGGAGACGAGCCAGCGCACCTCGTCCTGCGTAAAGGAAAAGCCGCAACGATCCATGACATACGATACGGCGCGATGGCCGATCTGGCGGTATGGCGTGTGCCCGCGATCGCAGAGGGCATCGATCATCGAGTTCTCGAAGTGCGTACGCCGCCACCAAGTCACGAACTGGTGCGGGTTTCCCTCCCAGCCCTTCCTTTTCAGGAATGGCGTGGCAATCTCAGCCAGCCCCTTTTGCATGTCGACAATCGTGCCGTACTGATCGAATACCAGCGCTTTCACTTCACGCTTCAAGACATCCGTGCGTTCCATGCGGCGCATCTCCCTTGACCTTGACACCTCCTGTTCTGGCAAGGTTGCATAAATCCATCAAATTGATTGTTGATATATAATAATTTGCGGTATTAATTATAGGACCAGCCGTGGATGTCGCTTGTCGGAGAGAACCGAGCTTGGTCAATCTGCGAGGCGTCGACCTTAACCTTCTCGTGGTTCTCGACGCGTTGCTGCGCGAGCGGCATGTCACGCGGGCGGCCCGTGTCGTAGGTTTGTCTCAACCGGCCATGAGCAGCGCGTTGGCGAGGCTGCGCCTAGTGTTCAAGGACGAGCTGCTCATCCGCACAGCCACCGGCATGCAGCCGACGTCTCGGGCAGAGGCACTGATCGAGCCGGTAAGACAAGCGATTGGCCAGATCGAACGCGTGCTGGCGAGTGACCAGGGCTTCGACGCGGAAAAATCAGTTCGCCGCTTCGTGCTCCGCCTGTCGGACCTGCTGAGCTACCTTCTCTTGCCGAGCCTGATGGAGCAGGTCGCACAGAGTGCACCCGGCGTCAGTCTCGACGTGAAGCACTTGTCTCCGCCGCAGACGATCGACGCCATCGAAAGAGACGAGATCGATGTGGCTGTGAGCATGGGCTTGGAGCATACGGGTACCGTCAAAAGGGAAGTTCTCTTTGCAGACCGTATGGTCGCGATGATGCGAAGCACGAATCCGCTGACGACGGGAAAGATCACGCTCAAGCGACTATTGACGACAAGGCACCTCAAGGTCTCGATGTCTACGACGGACCTACGGTTAGCCGACGACATTCTGTCGAAAGCGAACGTCGAGCGCGACGTGGCCGTGAATGTGCCGCACTGGCTTCTTGTGCCACACGTGCTCGCGACGTCCGACTATGTTGCGGTCATGCCGGGCGCCTTTGCGGCTGCCGTTCAAACGAGATCGCTCGTGATCCGCGACCTGCCATTCGCGGACCAGACTTTCGACTGGTGCCTCTACTGGCACCGCCGGCACCACGAAGATCCCGCAAACCGCTGGCTGCGTGAGCACATCAGGGCAGCGAGCCGTATACGAATTCAGAAAATGCGGACTTGATGGCGGCTTGAGTGAAGCCCGCGGGCAGATCGACATCCGCCCCCGAGCCGAAACTTGACACCGCCTCTCAGCCCACCCCGCCCTCAATAGCTCCGCGGCATGCCGAGCACGTTCTGGCCGACGAAGGCGAGAATCATGTTCGTGGAGATCGGCGCGGTCTGATAGAGCCGGCTCTCGCGCCACTTCCGCTCGATGCCATACTCGCGCGCATAGGCGAAACCGCCGAACGTCTGCATGCAAGCTTCGCCCGCGTGCCACGCGGCTTCGGCGGCCAGCATCTTGCCCATGTTGGCTTCCGCGCCGCACTCGCGCCCGGCCTCGAACAGCGCCGTTCCCTTGGCGACCATGAGTTCCGCCGCGCAAAGCTCGGCATAGGCGCGCGCGATCGGGAACTGCACGCCCTGGTTCTTGCCGATCGGGTTGCCGAACACCACCCGCTCCTTGGCGTACTCCGTGGCCTTGTTGATGAAGAAACGCGCGTCGCCGAGGCACTCCGCCGAAATCAGCAGCCGCTCGGCGTTCATGCTCGACAGGATGTACTTGAACCCCTGCCCTTCTTCGCCGACCAGCGCATCCGGCGGCACCTCGAGGTTGTCGAAGAACACTTCGCAGGTGTTGTGGTTGATCATGGCGTCGATCTTCTTCATCTCGACGCCCTTGCCCTTCGCCTCGCGGAGATCGACGAGGAACACCGAGAGCCCGTCCGTGCGCCGCTTCACCTGATCGGCGGGCGTCGTCCGCGCGAGGAGCAGCATCAGGTCCGACTGCATCACCCGGCTGGTCCACACCTTCTGGCCGTTGACGATGTACTTGTTGCCCTTCTTCTCGGCCTTGGTCTTGAGCTGCGTCGTATCCGAGCCGGTCGTCGGTTCCGTGACCCCGAACGCCTGCAGCCGGAGCTTGCCGGACGCGATCTCCGGCAGATACTTCCGCTTTTGTTCGTCCGTGCCGTGCCGGAGCACCGTGCCCATCGTGTACATCTGCGCGTGGCAGGCGGCCGCGTTGCAGCCCATCTCGTGGATCGTCTCGAGCACTGCGCAGCCCGCCGACAGCGGCAGCCCCGAGCCGCCGAACTCCTCCGGGATCAGACAACCGAGATAGCCCGCCTCGGTGAGCGCATCGACGAACGCCGTCGGATATTCGGCGGCGTGGTCGAGCTTGACCCAGTAGTCGTTCGGAAACTTCTCGCAGACGGCCCGCACACCGTCTCGGATCTCCCTCCACTGCGGCTCGAGCGGCATGGAGATGGGCTGGTCGGACATGAAAACCTCTTGCATGGGTTGGGTCGCGGGTGACGACACCACGCGGGATGGCGCTGCCGGGTGAGCAGGCCTCACCTCATCGGAAGCCCCCGGCGCTCTGGCTGGCGAACGGCGACCACGCGCCGTGCGGATCGGCAGCGCGTGTGTGGCGGATCAGCGCTTCACTCGGCTGCCTCGGCGAGTGTCGGCGGCGTGAAGCCCTTGGGCAGACCGGCCTTCAGGATCGTGCCGTAGAACTTCTCGTCGGGGAGCGCCGTCTCCGCGATGCTGCGGGCGGCCCGGTACTTGTCGAGATCGACCCCGGTCTTCAGCCCTTCCTTCTCCAGAAGGAACACGAGGTCCTCCATCACGATGTTGCCCGACGCGCCGGGCGCGAACGGGCAGCCTCCGAGACCGCCGGTCGAGGCATCGAACGCCCGGACACCCGCTTCGAGCGCCGCATAGACGTTGGCGAGCCCCAGCCCGCGCGTATCGTGGAAATGCGCATAAACGGGCTTTCCGGCAGCGATGGCGACCGTGTGATGGAACAGGTTCGAGATCTCGCTCGGCGCCGCATACCCGACGGTATCGGCGAGCAGGATCTCGTCGGCACCCAGTGACAGATAGCGATCGACGCAACGCAGCACGTCGTTGGGATCGACCTTGCCCCGGATGGTGCAGCCGAACGACGTCGCGAGACAGCCCTGGAT
The DNA here is from genome assembly GCA_041742195.1 of Hyphomicrobiaceae bacterium. GTDB lineage: Bacteria > Pseudomonadota > Alphaproteobacteria > Rhizobiales > Hyphomicrobiaceae. The sequence goes on along the minus strand of JBGSJD010000393.1, from coordinate 2,204 downwards.
GCGCACGTCCTTCCACTCGGGGTGTTCAGCCCGCAGCGCCACCACGTTCTCGAACTCGGCGAACGACTGGTCGACGGTCTTGCGCACGTTCGCCAGATTGTGCTCCTCGGAAACCGACAGCACGAAGTTCACGTTGCGCACGCCGGCGAGCAGCATGTTCTCCGCGCCCTTCCGGTTCGGCGCCAGCGCGACGATCTTCGGCCCCGGGATCGAGAGGGCGCCCTTGGCCACGTCGGAGGCGTCGGCGAACTGGGCGATCACCTTCGGCGGCACGAAGTTGGTGATTTCGATTTCGGGCACGCCGGCCGCAGCCACGGCACGGGCCCAGGCGAGCTTCGTCTCGGTCGGCACGAAGGTCTTGACGAGTTGCAGGCCATCGCGAAGGCCCACTTCGCGCACGATGACGTCAGGCTGTTTCATGATCTCGCGTCCTGATGCTGTCTGAGCTGTTATTCGCCTTTATACACGGGCTTGCGCTTCTCGTTGAAGGCGTTGATGCCTTCCTGGCGGTCCTGCGTCACGACGGTCCGGTTGTAGGCCTCGATCTCGAACGCATAGCCGGTCGCCCTGTCGAGCTCCGTGGCCTTCTCCATCGATTTCTTGGCCTGCCGCACGGAAACGGGGGCATTGGACGCGATTCTGCGGGCTGTCTCCATGACGGCGTCCATGAGCTGAGGTCCCGGCACGACCTTGTTGATCATGCCCCAGCCGAGCCCGTCGGCGGCCGAGAACGGCGTCCCGGTCAGGATGATCTCCTTGGCCCGTCTGACGCCGACGGCGCGCGGCAGGTTCTGCGTGCCGGCCGCACCCGGCATGATGCCGAGCGTCACTTCGGTGAGCGCGAATTTCGCGTGCTCGGCCGCATAGACGAAATCGCACGCCAGCGCGATCTCCATGCCGCCCGCGTAGGCGTAGCCGTTGACGGCGGCGATGATCGGCACCGGACAATCGAACATGGCCTTCACCATCTGCTCGACGATGGCGTGCTGCTGCCGCCAGGTCTCGTCGGTCATGCCCTTGCGCTCTTTGAGGTCCGCGCCGGTGCAGAAGGCCTTGTCGCCGGTTCCCGTCACGACGATGCAGGCCGCCGCGTTCGGATCGACATAGAACTGCATGAAGCAGTCCCTGAGTTCGCCCATCATCATCGTGTTCATCGAGTTCATCGCCTGCGGGCGATTGAGCGTCACGACGGCGACTTTGTCCGGCCCGATGCTGAGCGTGATGGTCTCGAAGGTCGTTCGGATGGGCATGGGCCTGGATCCTTGCTTGATGAGGGTTCGACGGCTGGCCGCCCGTCCGGGACCGGCTGCCGCGCGGCAGAAGGGAGCCAGAAGCTAGCGCCGCCCGGCGGCGACCGCCAGTGGATGCAGGCTCCTGGACGCATGCAGTTTTTGCCGACATGGTTTTCGCCCCGCCGGGCGACCGACCTTGACCGGCTCCATCCCGTACGCCACAACGCCTGTCCGGACAACATCAGCAAATCGACCGGAACCACATCATGGCAGCGAAGGCAGCGGCAGAACCGTCCCATTGGTCGGACGACGTCTTCCGCGAGATCAAGGCACGCGACATCCGCACCGTTTGCACCATTCCCGACGGTGGGCTCGTCAATCTCCTGAAAAAGGTGGAAGCCGACAAGGACATGCGGCTCGTCACGCTCTCGACCGAGGAAGAGGGCATGGGCGTTGTCGTCGGCCAGTGGGCCGGCGGCGTCAGGTCCATGATCGCCATGCAGTCGTCGGGCGTCGGCAACTGCATCAACGCCCTGGGGTTTCCCTCGGCCTACCGCTGCCCCTGCCTGATGCTGGTGACGATGCGCGGCCAGTGGGGCGAGTTCAATCCGTGGCAGGTCTCGATGGGCCAGGCCGTCCGCCCCGCGCTCGAGGCCGTGGGCGTGCGCTGCTTCCCCGTCGACCAGGCCGACGAGATCGGCGAGGTGTTCGCCGCCGCCGCCGACATGGCCTTCAACAGCTCGATCTCCGCCGCCGTGCTGGTCAGCCAGCGCATCATCGGCGCCAAGGGCTTCGGCCAGAAGTGAGGATGCAATGAGCAAGTCACCCAAATCCTCCTCGGCAACCGCGCCGGCCTCCAACCGACTGCAACGCCGCGCCTTCGTCACCGAGGTGCTGAGCGCCCGTGGCGACGCCCTCGTCGTGCCCGGCCTCGGCAGCGCCACCTGGGACCTCTTCGCCGCGGGCGATACG
>JBGSJD010000392.1:0-3205 GCA_041742195.1 Hyphomicrobiaceae bacterium | reverse complement strand
GCGCAAGGACCAGCCGGCCGGTTTATTTCGCCGAGTGGCGCGAGCATCGGCCAACACCGGTCATCGACCGCGATGCCCTCTCGGCCGGCGACCGGATCGAAGGCCCGGCCATCGTCGAGGAGCGATCGTCGACGCTGGTGATCGCGCCGGGCTGCAGCGCCGAGGTGGCCGCGAGCGGCAACATGATCGTCACGCTGTCGCGGGATGGGAAAGCATCATGACGGACATGGCCAAGCGCGGCTTCGATGCGGTGACGCTCGAGATCCTGTGGCGCCGCATGATCTCCTCGGTCGACGAGGCGGCAAAGGCGCTGCGCCGGACGTCGTTCTCGACGCTCGTCAACGAGTCGAACGACTTCGCCCTCGTGGTCACGGACGCCGACGGCCAAAGTCTCGTCCAGAACACGGAGAGCATCCCGTCGTTCATCGGCACCCTTCCGGTGACGGTGAAGGCGTTCATCAGGGAGATCGGCACGGCAAACATGCAGCCGGGCGACGTGCTGATCACCAACACGCCCTGGCTCGCGACCGGACATCTCAACGACATCACCGTCGCAAGGCCGGTATTTCGGCAAGGCCGCATCGTCGCGTTCGCGGCATCGACGGCTCATGCGCCCGACATCGGCGGCCGCGTGCGTTCGGCCGAAGCGCGCGAGATGTTCGAGGAAGGCTTTCACATTCCGATCATGAAGCTGATGAACGCCGGCGTGGTCGACGCGACGTTCATGCGGCTGCTGCGTGCCCAGGTACGCACGCCCGATCAGACCGAAGGCGACCTGTGGGCCCAGTTGACCGGTCTCGATCTCCTCGAGCGTCGCCTGGGGGATCTGATGGAGGAGTACGGCCTGTCCGACCTCGCCGGCTTCGCGGAGGAAATTCTGTCGCGCTCCGAGCAGGCGATGCGCGCGGCGATCCGGGCGCTGCCGAACGGTCGGTATCCCTACGCGTTCCTGACGGACGGCCTCGACGAACCGTTCCGCTATGCGATCTCGGTCGATGTGAAGGACGACCGCATCGACATCGACTACGCCGGCACCAGCGCCCAGGTCGACAGGGGGATCAACTGTCCGATCACCTACACCTATGCGATGTCGGCCTACGCCCTGAAATGCGCGTTGCTGCCGAATGTCCCGAACAATGAAGGCATCTTCCGCTGTGTCGGCGTTACCGCGCCGGAAGGCAGCCTGCTCAATCCACGCTATCCGGCAGCCGTCGGTGGTCGCATGGCGACCGGGCACTATGTTCCGATCGCGATCTTCGGCGCCTTGCAATCTGTCCTCGGCGATCACGTGATCGCGGCCTCGGGATCGCCGCTCTGGAGCCTCGTCCAGACCGGCGTCCGCGCCAACGGCAAGACCTACGCCAATGTGCTGTTCTTCAATGGCGGAATGGGTGCGACTGGCGCGGGAGACGGCCAGAACACGCTCGCTTGGCCGTCCAACGTCTCGAACGTTCCGGTCGAACTCATCGAGCGTAACGCACCGATGCTGATCCGCAAGAAGGAACTGCGGACAGGGAGCGGCGGGTCGGGCCGACATCGCGGCGGATTGGGCCAGGAAATCATCTTCGAGGTGATCTCCGAGACACCCGTCGGCATGATTTTCATGGCGGAGCGATGCAGGTTTCCGGCCAACGGCGCGAATGGCGGCGGCGATGGTGCGCTGGGTGAACTCACGATCGATGGGCGCACCGTCGACCATCGGCGGAACGTCGTTCTGACGAAGGGGCAGATCGTTCGGCTGGCAACGCCTGGTGGCGGCGGCTTTGGCAACGCAGCCGAGCGCAGCGAACAAGGTGCCGCCGAGGACACGACACTCGGCTACACCGAGGCTCGGCAGGAGTTCCCGAGCTAGCCGGCGGAGGGCGCGCTACCGCGCCCCGGTTCCAGACCGCCGCCGGGCGAGCCAGGCGTCACGCTCTCGGGCCAGATCGAGAACAGGCGCCGGAGGTGCGGCCGTCGGGACGGTTGCGCCCGACCCGTGCGCTGCCTTGGCTTCCTGCTGCGCGCGAATGGCGGCCCGAATGGCCACGTGAAGCCTGGCCTGGAGGTCCTGTAGCTGCAGTAGGGAGAGCTGGTTAAGCTCGGCATCGGTCATGGTGCGCTCGCGAGTTAAGTCGAGTCACGGGCAGTCTAGCAGGTGAATTGCGATGAGTCGGTGTCGCACTGCACTGTTGTGGACAAGCCCGAGCCGCGCGTGGCGGAGTAACGAGGCCTGGAGCCCCGTCTCTCCAGGTGCCCCAGCCCGTCGCGGCGTGCTCGGTCAGTCACGCGGCTCGCGCCTGGCTCAGCTGCTGCAGTTCGCGCAGTGTTAATGCCAGGGCTTCCCGCATCGCCGCGCTGGCAACCTCGGCCGAACCCGCCTCGACCGCCTCGCACAGGCCACCCAGGCGGATCGCACCGATATTGCTGCACAACGACTTCAACGCGTGGGCCGCCGCCGCACGCCCCTCCCGGTCGTCGGGACTCAATGCCAGCAGCGCATCGAGCTGCCTCGGCGCGTGCTCGGCGTAGAGCGCAATCACCTTTGCAGCCAGATCATCGCCCGGCGCGCGGATTTCCTCGATGGATCGCAGCACGGCTTGGTCGATCACAGGGAGCGCTGCCGCTCCGCTCACTGCCGGGACCGGCCCATCGGGAAGGCCGCCGGCTCTGGCCCCCAGGTGGCGACCGAGGCATTCCCGAATGTCGGCAAGCGTGAACGGCTTTGTGATGCAATCGTTCATGCCGGCGTCGCGCCAGGCCTCGGAACCGCGCCCGAGCACATGCGCTGTCAGGGCGACCACCGGCACTGGAGCCCGGCCAGACGCGGCCTCCAGCACCCGGATCTGTCGGCAGGCTTCGAACCCGTCCATCTCGGGCATGCTGCCGTCCATGAAGACGAGGTCGTATTGCTCTTCGCGCAAGGCATCGATGGCCGCCGCGCCGGTTGCGACGCTGGTGACGTCGACGTCCAGACGGCCGAGTGCTTCGGCCAGCACTTCGCGATTGACGGGATTGTCATCCGCGGCGAGCACCCGGACGCCGGAGAACGATATCCGGGGGCTCGATGGCGCAGACGCCCACGTGGCCGGGATTGCCGACAGCGCCGTCTTGCCCGCTAGTGCGCTCTCGAGCAACGTCCGCGTCTCGCGGCCGCCGATCGGCGCTTCTATGACGCCATCGATCGCCCCGGACCCGGCGAGGCGATGCGCTGTGATGTTGCCGA
>JBGSJD010000391.1:0-3627 GCA_041742195.1 Hyphomicrobiaceae bacterium | reverse complement strand
GACGCGTGCTGCCAGACGACCCGGCGCGCGACGGTCAGCATGAGCATCACGGCATGCTCGGCGACCGAGATGGCGTTGGCGCCACCGTTGTTGGAAACCGGCACCTTCGCCCGTCGCGCCGCCTCGATGTCGACCGCGTCGTAGCCGGCGGAAAGAAGCTGCACGAGACGGACCTTCGGCGCGGCCTTGTAGAAGGCGTCCTCCATCTTCACGTGCGGATAGCAGATCATGAACTGCGCCTTGGGCAGCGCCGCCTGGAAGGCATCCGTCCCCGGCTGGGCGAGGATCAGTTCGACGCTGGCGGGCGCGAGGCTCTTGGCGAGTTCGCCCGTCTCCTCGGACGGTGGCACGAGAAGGACGACCGGCTTCTGGGTCATGGCTGGCTCCGGCTGGATGTGGGGAAGATCTTGGGAAGGTTCGGCCGATAGGCTAGGACGGATCGCGTCCGCCCGCAAATCGCGCCCCGCGCAAGCCCGCCGCGGACGCCTGTGTGACCTCCGTCACAGACCTGATCGAGGCCCATGCCCCACTAAGCTCGGCCTACGCCCATCCCGCGGCGCGGCAGCGGAGACACAAGCCCATGACCTGGCTCGATCAGATCCCCTGGTGGATGGTCCTCGTCGGCATTGCCACGCTGGGTCTCGCCCCGTTCGTGCCCGAGCCGCACATCTGGGAAAAGCTGAAGATGCTGGCGGCGGGCACACTCGTGAAGCCGCTCGACGTCTTCGACCTCGTCTATCACGCCATTCCCTGGGTGATCGGCCTCCTGAAGCTCACGCGCACCGCGCTGCCCTGAGCAGCCCCGGGCGTGCTAAGGAGCGGCACCGATCTCGCGAATCGGCCCTGGCTACGACGAGCATCTCACCACCATGCCCCTGCGAGCCCCCGTGGCGCTGAAACCGCCTGCGCCCGACGCCATGAAGGGCATCGGCCTGATGTGCCTGGCGCTGGCCTTCTTCTCCTGCCTCGACACGACGGCCAAATACATGGGCACCGTGGTCGAGTTGCCGGTGACGCAGGTCGTGTGGCTGCGCTTCGTCAGCCAGTTCTTCCTGATCGTCCTCATCACCGGCATCGTCGCCATCCCGCGCCTGCTGCGGACGCAACGCTTCGGCCATCAGCTCCTGCGTTCGAGCCTCATGTTGGGCTCGACGCTCATGAACTTCATGGCCCTGAAGCACCTGCGTCTCGACCAGACCCAGACCGTCTATTTCCTGGCCCCGTTCGTGGTCGCCCTGCTGTCGGGACCGTTCCTCGGCGAATGGGTCGGCTGGCGGCGCATGATCGCCATTCTGGTCGGGTTCTGCGGCATCCTCGTCGTCGTGCGGCCGGGCTCGGTACCGTTCGAGCCGGCGCTGCTGTTCGCATTCGGCTCCATGCTCTGCTACGCCACGTTCATGCTGCTGACGCGCTATCTCGCGGCCTTCGACGCCCCCGAGGTGACGCTGTTCTATTCGCTGATCGCCGGCACGTTCATCATGGGGCCTATCGCCATGGTCGACTGGGTCTGGCCGCACCACTGGTCGACGTGGCTGCTGCTCCTCTCGATGGGCTTCTGGGGTGGCCTCGGCCATTACATCTTCATCATCGCCTATCGCTACGCGCCGGCCTCGACGCTCGCGCCGTTCATCTACCTGGGTCTGATCACGCATACCGCCGGCGGCTATCTGGTCTTCGGCCAGGTGCCGGACCAATGGACGCTGATCGGCGCCTCGATCGTGATCGCGTCGGGCGTCTACCTGCTCTATCGCGAGCGCGTCACCATCGAGGCTCGAAAGCGCGCCGAGGCCGCCACGTCGGCGACAACGCCTTGACGCGATCGGTGCGCCTCAGGGGACCTGCGGCAGTGCCGTCGACATCTTCTCCTGCTGCATCTCCAGCATGATCGCATCGACGAAGAACTTGGTCGCCCAATTGAGCACCTTGAGCCGCCCGTATTCGCCCCAGACCGGCCATGATCCGTAGACACCGCCGCGCACCGCCGGATTGGCCTGCGTGAGGTTGTGCCGCGCCATGAGATTGCGGTTGACCCGCATGCGGGCCTCCCGGAACACGGCGTCCCCCGTCAACGCGTAAAGTTCCGACCAGACGATCGACGTCTGCGCCGATCCGGTGAGGCAGGCGTAGTCCGCAGCGCGCTCGAAACGGGCGTCGATCTGGCCCGGGATGGTCCCGTCGGCGTCCATCAGGCGAATGAGCGACCGCGCCGTGCGCTCCGCCCCGGCGATGTAGGTGGCCTCGCCGGTCAGCCGCCCGATCCCGATGAGCCCCTGCATGGCGTAAGCGATGGTGTGGAGAAGCGGCTTCTCCGGATAAAGCAGGCAGCAATCCGGAAACCAGCCATTGGCGTGCTGGCGCGACAGGCAAAGGTCCGCGTTGCGCCGGGCGGCGGCGGTCGCCCCCTCGCCAACCCCGGCATACCCGGCCTCGCAAAGCCCCCACGCCGCCTTCACGTTGTAGAGGGTCGAACTCTTGCTCGCGAATTCGGAGTTGCCCTTGGTCCATCCCCCGTCGGCGTTCTGGACCTCGATCATCCAGCGCGCGGCCCGCTCCGCCGCCGCGAGAAAGCGCGCCTCGGACGTCGTCCGGTAGAGCGCCGACCAGCCGAGCAGCACCTGTCCGGTGTTGAAGATGGCAGGCGTGGGGTTGGCGTTGAGCTTGCCGCCCATCACCGCCCCGCTCGGCATCTGGACCGCGATTTCCCAGTCGCCCATCTCGACGGCGCGCCGCACCCAGTCGGCCCGGTCGAACTGCGCGCCGGCCGCGAGGAACGTCGGGATGATGTAGCCGGTCGTCTCGGGATAGCTTTCCTGGAACCCACCGCCGAGGTCCGCCCCGTAGGACACCCCGCGATCGCTCCCGGCATCCTGCGCCCGTTCGAGCCAGGCCATGGCGGCGGCGACATGCGTGCCGTGGTCGAGGTTGCCCTCGAGCCGGTCGTAGGGCCGCCCCGCAAGCTTGTAGCGCGTCAGCTCGATGTGCGAACGCAACGGCCGAAGCACACGCTTCACCGCCTCGAGAGGTCCACCACCATCGCGCGCCGATTGATCCGTCATGACACCTCACGAACGATTGAGCGGTATGCCGGCACTGCGATGCGCTGGAAAGAACCGGCGGGACCACCATGCAATTTGGCTGGCCGGGCCGTGTCGCCGGCCCGGCGATCGGCGGCTTTCCCGCCGTGAATTTGGACGCGGCGGATTTTAGCGACGGACTGAGGCCCTGCCAAACGCTGCCGGGCCGGATGATGAACGCCGTCTATTCATCGGTCGGGGGCGCTGGCCCCGTGGTTCCTGCGCCGCCCCGTGGGGCCGTCACCCGGGCGAGCGTCTCCCGCCGCCAGGCATCGAACCGGCCCTCCTCGATGGCTTTGCGCATGGCGGCCATCAGGTCCTGGTAGAACGCCGTATTGATCCACGACAGGATCATCGAGCCGAGCATCTCTCCTGACCGAACCAGATGATGCAGGTACGCCCGGGAATAGTCCTTTGCCGCCGGGCAGCTGCTTTCCGGGTCGAGCGGCCCCGGGTCCTCCGCGTGCCGGGCGTTGCGCAGGTTGACGCGCCCCCCCCACGTGAAGGCGAGCCCGTGTCGGCCGTTGCGGGTCGGCATTACGCAGTCGAACAT
>JBGSJD010000390.1:0-2705 GCA_041742195.1 Hyphomicrobiaceae bacterium | reverse complement strand
GCAATGTGGTGATCGAGGAGACACACCCCAGTCGCGGTCTCGACTCGCCGCCACGGTCGCGCCCCGTGGCGGGAGGGCCCGAGCAAGCCCCGTCGCCCGACTCGTTCCGTCCCGGTCCTCCCGAGGACGTTCGCCGCTCCGCCCACGCCAGTCGGGTGCCGGAAATCGAGGCCTTCCCGCCCGTCGGCCAGCGCGAATATCACGCCAAGGCCCCGACCTATGGTGAGCCCTCCCGCCGTTCGCACGGTGGCTCGGATTACCCCGCGTCCGGCGATACCGGGCAGGCCGCCCGCGGGGGATTGTTGCAGCGCATGATGGGTGCCGCCCGGGCACCTGATTCGTCAGCGCACGAAGATGCCCCCGAAGAGCCTTCGGGGCGTTCGGGCAGGCTTCAGAATTTCTTTTCCCGTAGAAAGAGTTGAGTGGTCCGTTCGCCCCCGCGTCGGGGCTTCGTAACAGTGCGTAAGAAAGCGTGATTTGGCGAGTTTGAATCGAATCCGTACTGTCGTTTTCAAGAGACAAGCCGAATCGCCACGAAGCGATGGGGAGATCCTCCGGGATCGTTCGCTTCGACACAAAAAACGGCAGCGGTTTGTCTAGGGGGCGGTCAGCGAATCAGGAGGATCAACCTCTGTCGCAGGCCGCGGGGATCGAGGGACGGCGCATAATGTCGAAGCGATTCATCGGCGCTCGCCAGACGACGCTCGCTCGCGAGGTTGCTGTCGAGGGGACGGGGGTTCATAGCGGGGCGCCAGCCTCAGTGACTCTCCATCCGGCACCGGCGGATGCCGGTCTGAAATTTCTCGTGACCAAGCGTGGTCGCGTGATCGCCGAAATTCCGGCGAGCTACAGCGCGGTCAAGAACTTGACGCTGTGTACCGTGATCGGTGACGAGCGCGGCACGACGGTCTCGACGGTCGAGCACTTGCTCTCCGCCCTTCGCGGCCTCTCGATCGACAACTGCTTCATCGAGATCGACAGTCGGGAAGTCCCCATCATGGACGGGAGCGCGGCTCCGTTCGTCGAGGCGATCGACCGGGTCGGCATTCGCGAACTCGTCGCCCCGCGCAAGTTCATCAAGGTCTTGAAGCGCGTCGAAGTCGCCGAAGGCGAGGCTCGGGGTGAGCTGGTTCCGCACTCGGGTTTCCATCTCGACGTCGAGATCGACTTTCCCTGCGCCGTCATCGGCCGTCAGCGGATGGCCGTCGATCTCAACCCGGGCACCTATCGCAACGAAGTGGCCCGCGCCCGCACCTTCGGCTTCATGAGTGATGTCGAGCGCCTCTGGAAGTCCGGGCTCGCTCTTGGCGCCTCGCTCGAGAATACGGTGGCGATCGGCGATGATCGCATCATGAACCCGGAAGGGCTTCGCTTCCCTCAGGAATTCGTTCGCCACAAGCTGCTCGACGCCGTCGGCGATCTGACGCTGGCGGGCCTTCCGCTTCTCGGCGCCTATCGCTCGGTGCGCGGTGGACATCGCTTGAACGCCATGGTTCTGCAGGCCCTCTTCGCTGATAACGACGCCTGGACGTTTGTCGAAGCTCCGCGTGTCCGTGAGGTTCTGCCCCTCGAGCGCCCCATTTCCAAGGGCATGATGGGTTACGCTCTCGAGCGCACATGATGCGGCCGCCATCTGTTGGCGGCGTGTCGAACCCGGTTCCGCGTCGTAAGGGCGTGTGCTAACCGGTAGTACCAATGACGAATCGTTTGCGCCCGATCAGCCATCATCGCATGGCCCTCGAAAAAGGGCGCACAGCGTCGGCGGGTGAAACGGGGTCGGGGGACGACCCGCGACACAAGGGCACCAGAATGCTAAGCCGCACGACGTCGATCGGAAGCTGGCGCAGTGGCCTCGTCACCGCGGTGATGATCGGCGGCTTGCTGGCTGGCTGCGCCTCCTCGAACGACGTGACGAAGGCTCTCAACCCCGATCCGCCCGGAAAGATGTATGCCGAGGCGGATACGATGTTGTCCAAGGGCTACTACGAGGATGCGGCCAAGCGCTTCGAGGAACTCGATCGCGATCACCCGTACGCCGCCGAGTCGCGCCGGGCGATGGTGATGGCGGCCTTCGCCTATCTGAAGGCCGGCAAGCAACCCGAAGCGATCGCGTCGGCGCGCCGCTACACGACCTTGCATCCGGGCACGAAGGACGCGGCACTGGCGCACCACGTGATCGCGTCGGCCTATTTCGCCGACATCAAGGATCCCGCCCACGACCAGACGGCGTCGCGCCGCGCGTTGGCGGAACTCAAGATCCTGGCGACGCGCTACCCGGACAGCCCCTACGCCAAGCAGGCCGAAAACCGCATCCGCATCGCCGAGGACAGCATCGCTGCCTCCGAGATGAATGTCGGTCGCTACTACCTCAAGAAGAGCCAGTTCGTGGCCGCCATCAATCGCTTCAAGATCGTCGTTGGCGAGTACCAGACGACGCAGCACGTCGAGGAAGCGCTGCATCGCCTCGTCGAAGCCAACGTCGCTCTCGGCATCATCCCGGAAGCACAGTCGGCAGCCGCAGTGCTCGGCTACAATTACCCCTCGTCGAAGTGGTACCAGTCGTCGTATGCGCTGCTGCAGAAGCAGGGTGTGAAGCCGCAGGAATCGCAGGGCAGCTGGATCAGTCGCCAGTGGAAGGCGGTTTCTCCAGGCAGCGCTCCGGCCGCCCGGCCGCAGCCCGCGGCCCAGCCTGAGCCGGCGCCGAC
>JBGSJD010000389.1:0-3712 GCA_041742195.1 Hyphomicrobiaceae bacterium | reverse complement strand
GTCCAGGACGCCGGAGCGTTCCGGCCGGCGGAGGCCGACAGCACGCCGGCCACGGTGATCGCGATCGCGATCCATCCGGTGCCGCTGATCGCCTCGGAAAAGAGGACGCTGCCGACGACCGCCGTCAGGATGACGTCGGCGCGCGTGATCATGAGTCCAACAGCGAAGTTGCCGAGCTGGAAGAGGCGGACCACGAGGAGCGTCATGAGGAACTGCAGGATCGCCGTCAGGCTGACGAACACCCAGAACAGCGGCGTGGTGGCCGGCATGGCCTCGCCGGTCCAGTGGAGCGAGGCGAACAGGTAAGCGGCGAGAAACGGCAGCCCGAACAACATGCGGACGTAGGTAGTGACGGTCGCCGAGAGATGGCGGTTCAGCTCCTTCAGGGCGGCATAGCGCAGGGCCTGGAAGAAGGCCGCCGCGAGGGTCGCGAAAATCCACAGATGCTCCATGCCGTCCCCCGACGCGGGATACCCGCGAATCGACCCTTAGACGGCGTTCCGAGGATCGGGGCCCGCCAGCTGGGTCACGGCAAGTCTTGCATAGACGCCGCTGCGCGCGACAAGTTCGACGTGGGTGCCCGTCTCGACGATGCGGCCGTCCTCCATGACGCAGATCAGATCGGCGCCCTGAACGGTCGACAGGCGATGGGCGATGACCAGCGTCGTGCGGCCCTTGGTGAAGCGCGCCAGTGCCGCCTGAACGAGGCGCTCCGATTCCGTGTCGAGCGCGCTCGTCGCTTCGTCGAGGAGCAGGATGGGGGCATCCTTCAGGATGGCGCGGGCGAGCGCAATGCGCTGGCGCTGGCCGCCCGACAGGCGCGAGCCACGGTCGCCGATGCCGGTGTCGTAGCCGTTCGGCTGCTCGAGGATGAAGCCGTGGGCGTTGGCGGCCTTGGCGGCTGCGACGATGTCGTCTTCCGAGGCGTCGAGCCGGCCCAGCGCGATGTTGGCGCGGATGCTGTCGTCGAACAGCGTCACGTCCTGGCTGACCATGGCGATCTGGCCACGCAGGCTCGCGAGGGTGACGGACCGCACGTCCTGGCCGTCGATCGAGATGCGACCGGCATCGACGTCGAACAGGCGCGGGACGAGGTTCATCACCGTGGATTTGCCGGACCCCGAACGGCCGACGAGGGCGACGGTCGCGCCGCCGGGCACGACGAGCGAGAAATCGCGCACCGCGGGGACAGCAGTGGCCGTCTCGTAGGAGAACGCGACGTTCTCGAAGGTGATCATGCCGCGCGAAATCTCGAGCGGCTTCGCGGAGGGCGCGTCGACGATGGTCGGGCGCTCGTCGAGGATCGCATAGAGGCGCTCGCACGCGGCGAGGCCTTCCTGCACGCGCACCGAGAGATTGCCGAGGCCGCGCGTCGGCTGGGCGGCGAGCACCAGCGCACTGATGAAGGCCATGAAGTCGCCGATGGTCGCGATGCCGGACGAGATGCGCCAGGTGGCGAGCGCGATGACGCCAGCCACGGCGAAACCGCCGAGCGCCTCGAGCATCGGATCGAGGCGGGCCCGGTTGCGCACCGACTTCATGCGCAGACGAAGGATCTCCTCGAAGCTGCCGATCATGCGGGTGGCGGCGTAGTCCTCGAGGCGGAAGGTCTTGATCAGGCGCGCGCCGCCGAGCTTCTCCGCCAACAGGGAGAGCATGTCGGCGAGTTCCTCCTGCGTCGCGCGCGCCACGCGCTTCAGGCGCCGGCCAATGGTCACGATCGGCAGGATGGCGAACGGATACACACCGAGCACGATGAGCGACAGGATGGGATCGCTCCAGACCATGTAGACGACGAGCGCGAGGATCATCATGCCGTCGCGCACGGCGGTGTTGAGCCCGGCCTGCAGCGCCACCTGGATCTGGGCGACGTCGTTGGTCAGGCGTGAGATGAGGTCGCCGGGGCCGTCGCGGGTCAGGCGCGCGAAGTCGGCCTTCAGGAGGTGGGCGACCGCCGCCTTCTGCATGTCGACGGTGATCGCCAGTACGATGCGGCTCGAGGTGACCGTCGTCAGGTAGAGGAGAACGGCGCGGATGGTCGTCGCCAGAACGATCAGCCCGGCAATGACGTACATCTGCTCCATGCGCCCCTCGGGCAGCACGTCGAAGGCGTACTTGATGAGGCGGGGATAGAAGCCCGTGACGACGGCGAGGGCCGCCATCAGCAGGAAGGCGCCGGTCAGTTCGCGCCACTTCGGGCGCACCCAGTCGCCGAGAACGCGCCACAACAGGTCGCGCGTCGCGGAATCGAGGCGCAGGGCGGCCTGTGATGCGGCCTGCGATGCGGCTTTCTGGGCGGGGTCCTCTCGCGTTTCACTCATCCTGAGATCAGATCCCACCCTGCCGCGCGCCCGTGTCCCACCGTCTCCCGTGCTGCCTAACACCGCAATGGCCGGGGCACCAGCGTGGCACCCTGTCTCCGCCCTGGTGTCACAGGTCCAGACCACCACGGCGCAGCTTCTCGTTCTCGGGCTCGACGTGGATCAGAACCTGAACGCCCCGCATGGCAGTTTCGATCTCGGCTTCGATGCGATCGCAGATGCCATGCGACTCCGCCACTGTCATGCTGCCCGGCACGACGAGGTGGAACTCGATGAAGGTGACGCTGCCCGCGCGCCGCGTGCGCAGGTCGTGGACCTGGATGGCGCCCTTGCCCAGGGTCGCGGCCCTGATAACGTCGCGCAGATTGGCCAATTCCTCACGCGGGACAGCCTCGTCCATCAGGCTCGAGAGCGACGAACTCGTCAGCCGCCAGCCGGTCCACAGGATGTTGAGGGCGACGGCCGCCGCGATCAGGGGGTCGAGCAGCGGCCAGCCAGTGACATAGACGAGCACGAGGCCCGCCATGACGCCGACGCTGGTCAGAACATCCGTCATGACGTGATGACCGTCAGCGACGAGGGCCGGCGACCGGTTCCGGCCGCCCCAGCGGATCAGGAATGCGGCCCAGCCGGCGTTCAGCAAGGTCGCCACGGCGGCGATCGACAGGCCCAACAGCGGTGCGGCGAGCGCACGGGGGGACTGAATAGCGTTCCACGCCTCATGCAGAATCAGGACCGCCGCAACAGCGATCAGCGCCCCCTCGAAGACAGCCGAGAAATACTCGGCCTTGTGATGGCCGAAGGGATGGCGGCGGTCGGCGGGGCGCGCACTGACGCGCACGGCGACGAGCGCGATGACGCCCGTCATGACATTGACGATGCCTTCCAGCGCGTCAGAATAGAGCGCGACGCTGCCCGTCACCCAGTAGGCCACGAACTTGATCGCCATGGCGACCAGGGCGACGACGATGCTCGCCATGGCGACCAGCGCGATCGAACTGGTCCGATCGTCCTGCGTCACGGCTCGCTCGTTCTGGCCTTCGGCAATCATCACGTCTCCTCGGGCCGTCGTTCCAATCAGACGAGGTGCTAGCGGAAGCCGCATGGTTGCACCAGTCTACTCGCCATCGATGCAGGCTCAGCAGCATGCATCAGCCCAGTGCGACGGGGATAAGTTCATGGCAGGCCGCAACGACGACAGGCCGAAAGGCCGCATGACGCCCGCAGAGGCACGGGCCGAGCGCCTCGCGGCGGAACTCCGGAGCAATCTGGCCCGGCCACTGCTGCTGCAGGTGTGCCCATGGCGGATGGCAGCTGTATTGCTACTGGCACAGCTCAGTGAGCTGTGTACAAGCAGACTTGCATACTAGCTGCCAGCCAGTAACAATTGA
>JBGSJD010000388.1:0-3093 GCA_041742195.1 Hyphomicrobiaceae bacterium | reverse complement strand
GGCGATCAGGCGTTTGCGAAGGTCTTCCGAGAGCGGCTCTGCCATGGCGGCTGGCCTCCCTCGCCAGCCCACAGCATGAATCACTGTTCGCCCGGTTTGGGAATCCCCCAAGATTCCGCAAGATCGGAAAATGCTCTAGCTGGCGGCGGCGCGCCGGTTCGCGATCCGCCGCTCGGCGGCTGCCACGATGGCGAGCCGGATTTCGGTCGCCTCGTCGAGATCGTTCGCAATGCCGAGTTGCTGTTCGCGCGCCAGAAGTCGGAGGGAAGCAACATCGTCGATCGAGGTCAGCTCCTCGAGCACCGCATCCCGCCCGCGCGTCCGGAAGACGACGACGACGTTCGGCGAATAGGGGTCGAAATCGGCGGCCGGGGGCTGAGGCTCCACGCCAGGATCGGCCCCATCCGACGCCATCGCGCCACCAGCAGTCTCGACGTCAGCCGGCGCGTTCTCGCCCGAACCGTCCCTCCGTGCAGGTGCGGAGACAGCGAGCGCGCCAGCGGATCGACCGCCGGCTCCGGGATCGGCCGCGCGCCGCAGCGAAACGAGCGCGATCTCGTCCTGGAGGCGCGCGAGAATGCGATCGACGAGCCCGGCGTCACCGCCCCCCTCCTCGCGCACGATCCGCGCGAGATAGGCGTCCTTGGCAGCACCCGAAAGCATCCGCCTACGCTTTGCCATGGCCGGCCTCCCGTCTCGCGGTGCCCGCATCGAACCCCATCAGCCCGCCTTCGCAAGCCATGTTGCGGCCCCGAACACCTCGTCGTGCAGCGCCTTCAGGTGCGGCAGCGCATCGCCGAACTTCTCGGCCATCGTCTTTTTGTGCTCTTCCCAGTCGAAGGCCCGCGCCACGCTGTCGAGGAGCGGCACCCGCGACTTGAGCATGGGGTGATCGAGCGCGATCTGGTCGATCAGCAGCCGTTCGCGCCCCTTGCCCGTCACATAATTCGGCAGCGTCGTGTAGCGCCGATCCTCGAACGGCACCGTCGCCAGCTGATCCGCCGTCTCGACGCGCTCGATGAGCAGCGCCGCCCGGTCGAGCGCGAACTGCGACACGAAATCCGGCCGGAACGGCACGACCACCTGGTCCGCGAGATCGATCGCCGCCAGCGCCGCGAACGAGAGCCCCGGCGGGCAGTCGAGAATGACGTAGTCGAAGTCGTGGCCGAAATGCTTGATCAGGCGCTTCATCCGGTTGCGCACCTCTTGCGCCACCTTGTCCGGATCGACGCCGCGTTTGGCCTGCTTCAGATAGAGTTCACCCTGCACGTCCTCGAGCATGAGCGATCCCGGCAACACCGAAACCCGCCCGTTCGCCGCCCGTGGATGTGCCACGTCGCCGACGCCGTCGACGACATAGAACGACTCGTCCTCCGCCACCTTCTCGAACCGATCGAAGAAATAGTCGGAGATCGTCCGGCCCGCGCGCCGCGCCTTGTCCCAGCCCTCGCCTCCGATCAGCATCAGCGAGGCGTTGCACTGCGTGTCGAGATCGACAACGAGCACGCGCTTGCGTCCCCACGCGGCCGACGCATGCGCCAGCATCACGGCGACGGTCGATTTGCCGACGCCACCTTTTCTGTTCGCTACTGCCAGAAATCGCGCCATCGAACCTCTGCCGTCTGGGTGGACGATAAGGTTCGAAACCGTAAGCGATTCGCAGCCGTGCGGCCAACGTCGCCGGCAGCCTCAGCCGGCAGCGACGCAATAGACGTCGCGTACCGGCCCCGGCAGCGGCATCGCCTCCCACGACGCGCCGCCGTCGCGCGTGCCGAAGATCTCGCCTTCGTATCTGGCGCCGACGATCACCTCGTCCGGGTCCCGTTCATTGAGCCCGACGCACATGATGGTGCCGTGCACCTGCACCTTGTCGAAACGCTGCCACGTCTTGCCCGCATCCATCGAGCGAAGCACAGCCCCGTCGTGGCTCGCCGCCGCGACCGACAGTGCTGCATACATCGTCCGCGGATCGTTGACAGCGACGCGCACGTCGCGGCCGTAGGTGATGGGCGAGAACCGCTTCATCTCCATGTCGACCCACGTGCGTCCCTGATCCGTCGAGCGGAAGAGCCCCATCCGGCACGCGAGCACGACGGTGTTGGGTTCCGCCGGCGTGATCGTGATGGCGTGTCCGTCGAGCATACCCTCTGCCTCGTTCTGGGTGAGGATCTTGCTTTTCAGGTGTGGCAGCTTCGACAGCTCGACCAGATGCGCACTGCAATCGACCCACGTCTTGCCGAAATCGTCCGACCGGACGACCCCGTTGACCTCGAGCGCCGCATAGATCTGGTCGGGCCGCGTCGGGTGCTGCACCATCCGCATCACGCGCGCGCTGAACACGCATTTCTCGCGCTCCGCGATCCCCGCGTCCGGCAACGCCTGCCAGCTCCGCCCCATGTCGTCGCTCCGGAAGAAGCCGATCGGCGAGGCCCCGGCCAGGATCACGCTCGGATCGCGTCGGTCGACGAGGAACGACCAGATCTGGGTCTTTCCGGGGAACACGGCCCGTTCGAAAGACGCGCCATGGTCGGTCGAGATCCAGACGCCGTCCGTCGTGCCGGCGAGCACGACGTCCCGGTCGGTCGGGTGCACGACTACCGTGTGCGTATCGACGTCGGGCAGCACATGCTCCCATGCTCCACCACCGGACGGCCGCCGGAAAATGCCGATCTTGCCCGGCTGGTCGGTCCTGCCGAACGTCGTCGCCACGCCGGCGAAGGCATAGGTCTCTTGGCCCATGGAACGCATCCTCCCGAGGTCTGTTTCAGGGATGCTAGTCGCCCCCGCCCCCGGCGCGCAACGGCTGTTCGAGGCGGAGAACGCTCCGCGACCCGCGCGAAGCGATTGATCGGCGGGCGAAGTCGCCTATCTTGTGAGGAAGGAACCAACGTGATCCGAGAGGCTGAGGCGTGACGGCAGTTGCAGGTCGGACGGATGTGAGGCTCGAGATCGTCGTCAACGGCGAGCCGCATGAGGCGCATGCAGCGACCTTGGCCGCGCTTCTCGACGAGCTCGGCTATGGCGACCAGCGCGTCGCGACCGCGATCAACGGCGACTTCGTCCCCGAGCGCGCCCGGCCGGGAACCACGCTGC
>JBGSJD010000387.1:0-6970 GCA_041742195.1 Hyphomicrobiaceae bacterium | reverse complement strand
GCGGCCTTCGCGCTCGCCCGGGCGACGCGGCTCGCTTCGCGGCGTGGGTCGATGGCGCGACCGGCTACCCGTTTCTCGACGCCTGCATGCGCTCGCTGACCGCGACCGGATGGCTGAATTTTCGCATGCGCGCCATGCTTGTTTCCTTCGCGAGCTATAACCTCTGGCTGCCCTGGCAGGAGACTGGGCAAGTCCTTGCGCGCCGGTTCACGGACTACGAGCCAGGCATCCATTGGCCTCAAATGCAGATGCAGTCCGGTGTGACGGGGATCAATACCATTCGCGTCTACAACCCGGTGAAGCAGGGCTTCGACCAGGATCCCGATGGCCGCTTCGTGCGCCAATGGGTGCCAGAACTTGCGGCCGTCCCGGATGCGTTCCTGCACCAGCCGTGGATGTGGCCCGGTGCGGCCACGATCATCGGCAAGGGGTATCCCCAGCGCATCGTCGATCTGGCCGTCTCGTCGGCCGAAGCCAGGTCTCTCATCTTTGCGTCCCGCAAGGCCGCCGGCTTCGGCAAGGCCGCCGACGCCATCCAGAACCGTCACGGCAGCCGTCGGAGCGGGCTTCCGATGACCGGCCGCACGCCCGGCAAGCGGACGCGAAAGACCGGTGTGGCTGGCCAGCTCGAATTCGATCTCTAGCCCGACCTGCCGCGAGCCGGGTTCGGGCGTGGGCTCCACGCGCCATCGCGCCCAACTGGTCATGGCTGTTCGTTGGTGGATTTGCTAGACATGGTGCCATGATTGTCGGGCGACGTCGTGCCCTCGCAGATTTTGGCGCGCGGGGCGGCCGTCGATACGCGGGAAGGGGAGATTTCGGATGATCGGCGGCGGAAACCAGCAGCGCGTCATGCGCAGCGGTCGAGGTGAGATGCGGACGTTGGCGCGCGGTCTCGCCACACTCTGCGCGATCGCCGGTCTATCGTGCGCCAGCGGCGAGGCGTCCGCGGAAGGGCCCTTCGCCGGCCTCTCGGGCACCTGGCGCGGCGCGGCCCAGATCAAGCTGCAGAGCGGCAACGCCGAGACATTGAAGTGCAACGCTTATTACACGCCGAAGGGGGCAGGCACGGAACTCGGCATTGCGATCCGCTGCGCGTCGGCGAGCAACAAGATCGAGTTGCGCGCCCAGCTCGTCCAATCCGGCGGCAAGGTCAGCGGCCGTTGGGAGGAGCGCACCTACAATGCGGCCGGCGACGTGACGGGACAGGCGAACGACGGACGTCTGAGCTTGTCGATCGACGGCGGCGCGTTCAAGGGTTCGATGGCCGTGCGCACGACCGGAGGCAATCAATCCGTGACGATCAAGACCGAGGGCGTCGCCCTTCAGGGCGTCAACATCAGCCTCTCGAAGAGTTGAGCGCACGGCTGACGCCGCCTCCCGCGCCCGAATGACGGGCGATCAGATGTCGAATTGAGCGGTGGCCGGTTGGGTGCGCCGCCGATGGGCGTTTCCAAGGCATGAAGTGCGACCCGGCTGTGCAGAATGCCCGTCGGATGTCCGGCTCGCGCTCGAAAATCCAGCGCCGGATATTTGTGCACGGTTTTCGGGCGATTGCCTGAACAACGGCCGCCGGCACTGGCGAGAGCGCTCGCCGTCCGCGCCCGGCGTCGCCCCCAGATCTCGAATTCGTTGACGTTTCAATAAGATCCACCGGCAGCGCGGGGCGGGTCTCGATCTGGCACGGGTGTTGCTGATTGAGACACGTTCGAACCGCTCTGTTGGAGGACTTGATGGTGATGACCAGACGTAGCGTGCTCACGGGAGCCGCTTTGATTGCGACACTGGCGGCGGGCGTGCCGGCCGCATCGGCGCAGGATACGATCAAGGTCGGCGTGCTCCACTCGCTTTCGGGCACCATGGCCATCAGCGAGACGACGTTGAAGGACGTCATGCTGATGCTCATCGAGGAGCAGAACAAGAAGGGCGGTCTGCTCGGCAAGAAGCTGGAAGCCGTCGTCGTGGACCCGGCCTCGAACTGGCCGCTGTTCGCCGAGAAGGCGCGCGAACTGATCGCGCAGAAGAAGGTGTCCGCGGTGTTCGGCTGCTGGACCTCGGTCAGCCGCAAGTCGGTTCTGCCGGTCTTCAAGGAGCTGAACAATATCCTCTTCTACCCCGTCCAGTACGAGGGCGAGGAGAGCGAGCGCAACGTGTTCTACACGGGTGCAGCCCCGAACCAGCAGGCCATTCCCGCCGTCGACTACCTGATGTCGAAAGACGGTGGCGAGGTGAAGCGCTGGGTGCTGGCTGGCACCGACTACGTCTACCCGCGCACGACCAACAAGATCCTTGAGGCCTACCTGCTCGCGAAGGGCGTGGCCAAAGAGGATATCATGATCAACTACACGCCCTTCGGCCATTCCGACTGGCAGACGATCGTCGCCGACATCGTGAAGTTCGGCTCGGCCGGCAAGAAGACGGCCGTGGTCTCGACGATCAACGGCGACGCCAACGTACCGTTCTATAAGGAACTGGCCAACAAGGGCGTGAAGGCGACAGACATTCCGGTCGTGGCGTTCTCGGTCGGCGAGGAAGAGCTCGCAGGCATCGACACGAAGAACCTCGTCGGCCATCTCGCGGCCTGGAACTACTTCCAGTCCGTCAAGGACCCGGCGAACGACGCCTTCATCAAGAAGTGGCAGGCGTTCACCAAGAACCCGAAGCGCGTCACGAACGATCCCATGGAGGCCCATTACATCGGCTTCAACATGTGGGTGAAGGCCGTCGAGAAGGCTGGCACGGTCGATCCCGACAAGGTCATCGCGGCCCTGCCGGGCATCGAGGCTCCGAACCTCACGGGCGGCATGTCGAAGATGCTCCCGAACCATCACATCACGAAGCCTGTGCTGATCGGCGAGATCAAGGCCGACGGTCAGTTCGACGTGGTGTGGCAGACCAAGGGGCTCGTACCGGGCGACGCCTGGACCGACTACCTCGACGGCTCGAAGGATCTCGAGGCCGATTGGGTCGGCAAGAAGTGCGGCAACTTCAACACCAAGACCAACAAGTGCGGCAGCTGAGCCGGCGTGCTTGAACGTTGCCGCCCGCTACGCCGGTTTTGCGTGGCGGGCGGCATTGACCTGAGGGGGCCGCCTGTGTCGAAGCACGTCAATTCTCATGCGCTTGCCCGCCTTGCACTGGCGTTGCTGCTGGTGATGGGGTTTGCGGCATCTGCATCGCGGCTCGCGGCCCAGACCTTCGATTCGGCTCTCGAGCGCCTCGCGGCCGACAGCTTTTCCGACACGGCCCGCGCGATCGACGACCTCGCGGCGTCCGGCGCCCCCCAGGCCGAGACCATGCTCGAGGCGCTCGGCTCACGCCGCCTTCTCGCCGACAAGGCGACAGGCACCATTGCCATCCAGACGCCGGCAGGCACGCTCGTCGACGCGCGCACGGGCAATCCCCTGGCGTCGCCGCCTCCGGGGCTCTCGGTCGTACGCATCAACAACCGGTTGCGCAGCGCCATCGATGCCGCGCTCGGCACCCTCGCCATGGTCTCCCCGGACCGGAGCAAGCGTCTTGTCGCAGCCGAGGCCCTTTTCAAGTCGCGCAAGGCCTCTGATCTCGCGGCCCTCGACAAGGCCATCGCCGCCGAGAAGGACGCCGCGGTCAGGTCGGCGTTCGGCAAGGCCCGGGCAGCGATCGTGCTGGGCGACGACAAGCAGCCGTTGGCCGACCGCGTCGCAGCCGTACAGAGCCTCGCGGCATGGCCCGATTCCGAAACGCTCGGCTTCCTCCGCCAGGTGCAGGCGTCGACGCAAGAGCCGGCCCTGAAGCAGTCGATCGAGACCGCCGCCGTCGCCATCGAACATCGCCGCCAGCTTCTGTCGGGTTTGCAGAACGTGATCTACGGGCTCTCGCTCGGCTCCGTCCTGCTGCTGGCGGCCATCGGCCTCGCCATCACGTTCGGCGTCATGGGCGTGATCAACATGGCCCACGGCGAGATGGTCATGCTCGGCGCCTACACGACGTTCGTCGTGCAGGAGGGCTTCCGCGCCTTCGCTCCGGGCGCCTTCGATCTCTCGCTCCCGGTGGCCATCCCGCTGGCGTTCATCGTCGCCGGCGCGGTGGGCATCGCCATCGAGCGCGGCATCATCCGCTTTCTTTACGGCCGCCCTCTGGAAACCCTGCTCGCCACCTGGGGCGTCAGCCTGATCCTCCAGCAGGTCGTGCGCACGGCGTTTGGCCCCACCAATCGCGAAGTCGGCAACCCGAGCTACATGTCCGGCGCCTTCGACCTCTACGGCATCTCCATCACCTGGAGTCGCCTCTGGATCATCGTCTTCACGCTCACCGTGTTCTTCTCGCTGCTGTTCGTCCTCAAGCGGACGCGCCTCGGCCTCGAGATGCGCGCCGTCACGCAGAACCGGCGAATGGCGGCTTCGATGGGCATTCGTTCGGCGCGCGTCGATGCGCTGACGTTCGGCCTCGGCTCGGGGATTGCCGGCATCGCTGGCGTGGCGCTGTCGCAGATCGACAACGTCTCGCCGAACCTCGGCCAGTCCTACATCGTCGACAGCTTCATGGTCGTGGTGTTCGGCGGCGTGGGCAATCTCTGGGGCACGCTGGTCTCGGCCTTCTTCCTCGGCATCGCCAACAAGATGCTGGAGCCGGTCGCAGGCGCCGTGCTCGGCAAGATCCTCATCCTCGTGCTCCTCATCCTCTTCATCCAGAAACGCCCGCGGGGGCTCTTCGCACTCAAGGGACGGGCGGTCGAAGCATGATCACGAAGCTGCTGATCGAGAGCCTGGATCGCCGTTCGGGCTGGTTCCTCGGGATTGTGGCGGCAGCCATGATCCTGATCCCGATCCTCAATCTCGCCGTGCCGGAGGGCTCGTTCCTCCACGTGCCGACCTACCTCGTGTCGCTCCTCGGCAAGTACGTCTGCTTCGCCGTGCTGGCGCTCGCGCTCGATCTCGTCTGGGGCTATTGCGGCATCCTTTCGCTCGGCCACGGCGCCTTCTTCGCGCTCGGCGGCTACGCGATGGGCATGTACCTGATGCGCCAGATCGGCAACCGCGGCGTCTACGCCAATCCGGATCTTCCCGATTTCATGGTGTTCCTGAACTGGAAGGAGCTGCCGGTCTTCTGGTACGGATTCGGCTGGTTCCCTTATGCGTTCTTCATGATCCTGTTCGTGCCGGGCATCCTGGCGTTCCTGTTCGGATGGCTCGCGTTCCGCAGCCGTGTCACGGGCGTCTACCTCTCGATCATCACGCAGGCGCTCACCTACGCGCTGATGCTCGCCTTCTTCCGCAACGACATGGGCTTTGGCGGCAACAACGGCCTCACCGATTTCAAGGACATCCTGGGCTTCCCCGTGCAGGCCCAATCGACGCGTATCGCGCTGCTCGTCCTGTCGCTGGCGCTGCTGGTGCTGTCGTTCTCCCTCGCCCGTGTTCTCGTGACGTCGACCTTCGGCAAGGTGCTGGTCGCGATCCGTGACGCGGAGAGCCGCACACGCTTCCTCGGCTATCGCGTCGAGCACTACAAGCTCGTCGTGTTCACGCTGTCGGCCTGCATCGCCGGACTTGCCGGCGCCCTTTATGTGCCGCAGGTGGGTATCATCAATCCGTCCGAGTTCGCGCCCGCCAATTCGATCGAGGCGGTGATCTGGGTCGCGGTCGGAGGGCGCGGGACACTCGTCGGCGCCGTGGTCGGGGCCTTCGTCGTCAACTTCCTGAAGTCGTTCTTCACGACGGGTGCGCTGGCGGCCTATTGGCTCTTCGTCCTCGGCGGCCTCTTCGTGTTCGTGACGCTGGCTCTGCCGAAGGGCATCGTCGGCGCCGTCGAGGAGTTCCTCGCCAAGCGTCGCGAGGCGCGTCAGGCCGCGGCACCCGCCCCGAAACCCGAACTGGCGGAGTAGCCCCATGATCGAGGCCCTGACCCCGCCGAACGTCACCAATGCGTTGCTCTATCTGGATGCCGTGTCCGTGTCCTTCGATGGCTTCAAGGCGCTGCGCGAGCTGTCGCTCTACCTCGAGCCGGGCGAGATGCGCGCCATCATCGGACCGAACGGCGCCGGCAAGACGACCATGATGGACGTGATCACGGGAAAGACGCGCCCCGACACCGGCACCGTCTTCTTCGACGGCCTCGTGGACCTGACGAAGCTGGACGAATCGTCCATCGCCGAGCTCGGCATCGGCCGCAAGTTCCAGAAGCCGACCGTCTTCGAGATGCACAGCGTCGCCGACAACATCCTGTTGGCGCTGAAGGCGCCGCGCGATCCGTTCTCGTCCCTGTTCGGGGCCCGCAACCGTATTGCGCGCGAGCGCATCGAAGCCGTGCTCGAAACCGTGCGCCTGCAGGATCTCGCCGAGCGCCAGTCGGGCAGCCTCAGTCACGGCCAGAAGCAATGGCTGGAGATCGGCATGCTTCTGGCGCAGGACCCGAAGCTGCTGCTGGTCGACGAGCCCGTCGCCGGCATGACCGACGCCGAGACCGAGGCCACCGCCGACCTGCTCCGGGACATCTCGCGAAGTCACTCCGTGATCGTCGTCGAGCACGACATGCACTTCGTCCGCGCCCTCGGGGTCAAGGTGACCTGCCTGCACGAGGGCTCTGTGCTCGCGGAAGGAACCATCGACGAAGTGTCCGCCAACGAGCGGGTGGTCGAGGTTTATCTCGGCCGTTGAGGAGGGAACGAGAATGCTGCCACCACATCAGGCCAAGCGAGGCAAGCGCCGCAAGTCCGCCGGCAAGCCCAAGCGTTCGGCGACCTTCGCGCGGCGGGAGCCGGCGGTACGGCTGCTCCCGGGCATGAAGGTCCTCGGCCGCGAAGCGCCGGAGCCGAAGATCGTGGCAGCCAGGCTCGGGAGACGCGTCCGATGCTGAGTGTCGAGGCGCTGGACCTCCACTATGGCGCGGCGCAGGCCCTCCGAGGCGTCTCGGTCACGGCGAAGGCCGGTGCGGTCACATGCGTGCTCGGCCGCAACGGGGTCGGCAAGACCAGCCTCCTGCGCGCCGT
>JBGSJD010000386.1:0-1896 GCA_041742195.1 Hyphomicrobiaceae bacterium | reverse complement strand
CGTCCCAGGTCAGAAACGCCTTCGCGAGATCGCGCGCCGTCGTCTCGCCGATGTGACGGATACCGAGCGCGAACAGGAAGCGCTCCAGCGACACGCGCCGGCGCGCTGTGATGGCCTTGTAGAGGTTCTCGACCGATTTCGCGCCGAAGCCTTTGCGACGGCTGAGCGGCGTCGGGCTCGCGGCGTCGCGGCGCTCGAGCGTGAAGATGTCGGCGGGGCTGCGGATCAGGCCCTCCTCGAAGAACATCGCGATCCGCTCGTCGCCGAGGCCTTCGATATCCAGGGCGTTGCGCGAGACGAAATGGCGAAGCCGTTCCTTCACCTGCGCGGGACAGATCAGGCCGCCCGTGCAACGGCGGATGACATCGATCTCGCCCGTGGTCTCGTCCTCGTCGCGCACCGCTTCCGAGCCACAGGCCGGGCAAACATGCGGGAAGACGAACGGCACCGCATCGGCGGCGCGCTTCTCGATGACGACGCCCAGCACCTGCGGAATGACATCGCCGGCGCGTTGCACCGTCACCGTGTCGCCGACGCGGACGTCGAGGCGCGCGATCTCGTCCTCGTTGTGAAGCGTGGCGTTCGAGACCACAACGCCGCCGACGGTCACGGGACGCAGCTTGGCAACGGGCGTCAGCGATCCCGTGCGGCCGACCTGGATGTCGATCGCCTCCAGCACGGTCGTCGCCTGCTCGGCGGGGAACTTGTGGGCGATGGCCCACCGCGGACTGCGCGAGACGAAGCCCAGCCGCTGCTGCAGGTCCAGCCGGTCGACCTTGTAGACGACGCCGTCGATGTCGTAGCCGAGCGAGGCCCGGCGCGCGCCGATCTCGCGATAGAATGCGAGCAGGTCGGCAACGGTCGCGCATCGGCGCATCAGCGGATTGGTCGGCAGGCCCCAGCCGGCGAAGGCCTCGACCACGCCGAACTGCGTGTCCGATGGCAGCGCCGTCGCGGAGCCCCAGGCGTAGGCGAAGAAGCGCAACGGACGGCGCGCGGTGATCGTCGGATCGAGCTGGCGCAACGAGCCTGCCGCGGCATTGCGCGGGTTGGCGAAGACCTTGTCGCCGGCCGCTTCCTGTTCGGCGTTGAGGCGGCGGAAATCGTCGTGACCGAGGTAGATCTCGCCGCGCACGTCGATGCGATCGGGATGGCCGCTGCCGGCGAGCTGGTGGGGAATGTCGCGGATGGTCATGACGTTGGCCGTGACGTTCTCGCCCTCGGAGCCGTCGCCGCGCGTCGCGGCCTCGACGAGGCGTCCCCGATCGTAGCGGAGCGAGATGGAGAGGCCGTCGATCTTGGGCTCGGCCGTGACAACCAATGGTTCCGCCGCTTCGAGGTTCAGAAAACGGCGCACGCGGGCGACGAAATCGGCTACGTCTTCGTCGGCGAAGGCATTGCCGAGCGACAGCATGGGGACGGCGTGGCGGATCTTGCCGAAGCCGTCGATCGGTGCGGCGCCGACCGAGCGAGACGGGCTATCGGGCCGAACGAGATAGGGGAAGCGCGCCTCGATGGATTCGTTGCGACGCACGAGGGTGTCAAACTCGGCGTCCGTGATCTCCGGGGCATTGGCGCCGTGATAGAGCCGGTTGTGGCGCTCGATTTCGACGGCAAGCCGCGCAAGTTCCTCTGCCGCCTCGTCCGCAGACAGGTCGGCCACGGCGCGGGGGGTGGAATTCGGGCTGCTCGGTACCATCAGGAGAGTTTGCCGCAACTGACGGACGAGGCAAAGTGGCCGCCGCGCGTTTCGGATGACCCGGCGCGAGGCAGAGACCGCTCGGCGGTTACTGTACCGAAGTCAGGCCCATGGGACGACCTGGGCGCGTCGTGCTCGCGGTCGGCACGTCACTGCGGGCCGGTGTCGTTGCCGGCGGAAGCGGCACGCTCGTCGGC
>JBGSJD010000385.1:0-2165 GCA_041742195.1 Hyphomicrobiaceae bacterium | reverse complement strand
GGGCGGCGAGATCGTGGCGTCGATCGATGTGCGCGACACTGCGCGCCTGCTTCTCGGCGTCGTCGTCGCCGTGCGTGTCCTTTCGCGCACGGGCGCGTCGCGGGCTTCGCTCGAAAGCCTCGCGCGGCCAGCGCTGGCGCTTCTCCATCCACCATCTGACACCCACACCGGCTGAGGCAATCACGCCCCGGCCGCATCGAGGAGAGACCACATGATCAAGTTCTATTTCTCTGGCGCACCAAATCCCATGAAGATCGCGCTGTTCTTCGAGGAAGCCGGCGTCGCCTACGAGCCGATCCCGGTCGATACGCGGAAGGGCGACCAGCACAAGCCCGAGTTCATCGCGATCAATCCGAACGCCAAGGTGCCGGTGATCGTCGACGGCGATGCGACGGTGTTCGATTCCAACGCCATCCTGCTCTATCTCGCGGAGAAGACCGGCAAGTTCTTGCCGCCTGCCGGGCCGAAGAACCGCGGCGAACTGCTCTCGTGGATGATGTTCGTCGGCACGGGCGTCGGGCCGTTCTCGGGGCAATCGGTCCACTTCCAGCACATGGCGCCGGAGAAGGTTCCCTACGCGATCAACCGCTACCGGTTCGAGGCGATGCGGCACTACTCGGTGCTCGATGCGCATCTCGCGACGCGCAAGTACATGGTCGCGGACACCTACACCATCGTCGACATGGACGTGTGGGGCTGGGCGCGGATGATCCCGTTCGTGCTCGACAAGGACGCGTTCGGCAAGCTGCCGCACCTGAAGCGGCTCGTCGACGAGATCGAGGCGCGGCCGGCGGCGCAGACCGCGCTGAAGCTCAAGGATCGCTTCACGTGGAAGACGGACCTCGACGACGAGGCGCGCCGCAACATGTTCCGTCATCTCGCGACGCAGGCGTAAGCCCACCCCCCAGACAGGAGTTCGCCAGATGGCACAGTCATCGAAACTCGGTGCGGGGGACGCGTTCCCCGCCATCACCGTGTCGAAGGTCGGGGGCGGCGAGATCGATATCGCCGCGATCGCCGGCTGGCGGCTCGTCGCCGTCTACCGGGGCAAGCACTGCCCGCTCTGCAAGCAGTACTTCAAGACGCTCGGCGGCATGCTCGGTGACTTTGCCGCGCAGGGCGTGTCCGTCGTGGCGATCTCGGCCGACACGCAAGAGAAGGCCGAGGCGGACGTGGCGGGCGAGGGCTGGGCGTTTCCGGTCGGCTACGATCTCGACATCGCGCAGATGCGGTCGCTCGGCCTTTATATCTCGGAGCCGCGCTCGCCCCAGGAAACCGACCGGCCGTTCGCCGAGCCCGGGTTGTTCGTGGTGACGCCCGAGGGTCGCGTGCAGATCGTCGACATCTCGAACGCGCCGTTCGCGAGGCCCGACCTCGCCATGGTGCTGCGCGGGATCACGTTCGCGCGCGAGAAGGGCTATCCCATCCGCGGTACGCTCGCCTGAACATCGAGGCCCGGCGCGACCGATCGCGCCGGGCCGACCACGCGCAAGGAGAACGCCCATGGATCGCATTCCCGTCAAAGCCTGCGTCTTCGACGCCTACGGCACGCTCTTCGATTTCGGCTCGGCGGCGGCCGGGTGCAAGGACGTGCTCGGCGACAAGACCGTCGCCGTCACGACGCTCTGGCGCGACAAGCAGATCCAGTACACGTGGCTCAGGGCTGCGCAGGGGCGGCACGCCGACTTCTGGCAGGTGACGGGCGATGCACTCGACTACACGCTCGAGACGCTCGGGCTCGAGGACGCGCGGCTCCGCGAGCGCCTGATGGGGCTCTATCGCACGCTGTCGCCCTTCCCGGAGGTGCCGGGTGTGCTCGCGACGCTGAAGGCCGAGGGCTATACGACGGCCATCCTCTCCAACGGCTCGCCCGCCATGCTGGCCAGCGCCGTCGAGGGCGCCGAGCTTGGATCGCTCATCGATCACGTGATCTCGGTCGAGGATGTCGGCGTCTTCAAGCCGAGCCCGAAAGTCTACACGCGCGCCCTGGAGCGCGTCGGGGCCGAAGCCGGCGAGGTCGCGTTCCTGTCGTCGAACTCGTGGGATGCGTGGGCTGCATCGGCGTTCGGCATGCGGGTTCTCTGGTGCAACCGCTACGGCCAGCGCCACGAGCGGCTGCCCGGCAAACCCGACAGGGAGATGCGTTCGCTCGCCGAGCTGATGGC
>JBGSJD010000384.1:0-11698 GCA_041742195.1 Hyphomicrobiaceae bacterium | reverse complement strand
CCACCCAGTTCTCTTCGGGAACGCTTTCGAGGGCCACCCCGGCCCCCGCCGGCAGCCCGCCGGCCAGCCGCATCAGAAGGTCCGTGGCCTCGGTCGTCCGGCTGTCGAAATACCCATCGACGATCCAGCCCCCGCCGGGCTCGATCTCGAAAAACGCCGTCGCGAGCGCAGCGACCGCCACACCGTCGTCCGCGCTAAGCAGATCCGCAACGACGCGACCTTCGTCCGCATCGGCGACGGTCACGCGGAGGCGCAACAGCGTGCGCGCGTCGTCGGCCGGGCTCGCCTCGGGCCCCACTGATGTCATCCCCCTGCTCAACTCAGCCGCTCCGGTGATTCACCCTCGTATTCGATCCCCTCACTGGCCGAGCCATCGACGAGATCGTCGAGAAAGCGATCCCAGAGCTGATCGATCCGCCCGGCGGCGTCGCTCGGTGCGAGAGTCTCGATCATGCCATCCGCGGTCACCGAGACGAGCCCGTCGCCCTTGAGCCGCTCCAGCGCGTCCTCGACGTCGAAGTTGGTCTCGATACCGAACGTACTGAACAGAAAGCGTTCGATGGCGGCGTCCGCCTCGCCGAGTTGGCTGAGGTGCACCCGCTCCTTGGCGAGCAAGCTATAGAGCAGCACGTCCTCCTTGACGTCCTCCTCCGCCGCCCGCTCGGCGAGGAGCGTCATGACGCCCCGATTGTCGGCGAGCGCATGCGAATAGAGGTTCTGCGCCATCGTCACCATGTACTTGTTGCGCTGGTTCATGAAGTTCACGCCCTGGCGCACGGCAATGCCGCCGAGGCCTGCAACCGCACCCGCAAGCGCGATCGGATTGGACGCGACCGCGATCTTCGAGATTGTGCCGGCAATGCCGACGCCGAGCCCGCCACTGGCCGTCACGCCGAGCTTGATCTTGTCGAACAACCGAAAACGGATCTTGGTGTTGGGAAAACACATCTCGAGGTCGGTCCGCGGGATGTTCTTGAACAGCTTGATGTAGATGAACTCGGGCTTGATCTGGTCCGAGATCAGGCCGCGCATGCGCCGAACCCGCCGCTCCGCCGTCGCGCGATCGATCTTGTCCCGCGCCATCACCTCGACGACGCGCTTGTCCTCGGGCTTGAGTTTGAACAGGATCGCCAGCCGCTGGAAGATCGGAACGTCGAATTCCTCGTGCCGGAGATAGAGTTTCCGGGCCGACCGCCGCGAGCCGCGCTTCGAGATCGCCCCCCGGTAATAGATCTCGAGTTCATCGAAGGCATCGAGATCGACGTGCAGGTCAAGGCCGTAATGGCTGTCCTTGGTCAGGATGATGTCGATCTGGCTCGGGTCGATGCGGGTGTAGTTCGCCTGCTGCATCAGCTCGCAGACCCCCGCCACCAGCCGGCCTTCCATCGACGTGCGCTCGGTCTCCTGGAATGTCCGCGTGATGAGGAGATCGCTGTCCGGACTGAACGGCTCGTAGAGCCGCGCCAATTCGATCAGCTTGGCGCCGTACTGCTGCTTTCGCCACTGCGCCAGATACATGAAGAGCCGTCGCGCCAGCGCGGCATCGCCGTTCGGCCATGCGCCCGCTTGCGCCAGTCGGTCCATCAGCGCCTGCGGCGTCACGGGAATGAACTTTTCCCGCACCTTCTCGCCGCTGAACATCCGGGCCAGCTCGGCATCGGGCGCCGGCACGGCGGAGACCGCCGGGACCACCGGCTGAGCTGCCAGACTGGGCTCGACCGCTTCGCGAGTGGCGACGGTCGGCTGCGGTTTCGGCAGCATCACCGAACGCCTGCCTGTCGCCTCTGCCGTCGACATGACACCCCCCAACGCAGACGTCCCGACCTCGTCCTCGCCTTCCGCCGACGAGCCCGATCTGTAGGACCCACTCACCTCATTGTCGAGCATATCCCTCACGTGTGCCGGCTTTGCGGCAACACCCGTCAAGACGTCCGAAAGCACGCGATTTGGTCGCAATTGACTGTGAAGCCCGGCTCGCGTAACTCCCGCGGCGGGACACCTCCCCCCAACGGGAGGCTATCTATCTGGAAGGATAGGCTATGACGACCACGACGAAGCCCGGGCTCCGCCCGGCGTGCGCGACGTTCTCTTCCGGCCCCTGCGCCAAGCGCCCCGGCTGGAGCACCCAAGCCCTCGACAAGGCCTTCGTGGCCCGCTCGCATCGCGCCAAGGAAGGCAAGGCGCGGTTGAAGCTCGCCATAGACAAGACAAAGTCGATCCTGGGCGTCCCCTCGGATTTTCTGTGCGCGATCGTGCCCGGCTCCGACACCGGCGCCTTCGAGATGGCCATGTGGACCATGCTCGGCGCCCGCGGCGTGGAAGCACTTGCCTGGGAGAGCTTCGGCAAGGGCTGGGTGACCGACGCCGTGAAGCAGCTCAAGCTGCCGGACACGCGTGTCACCGAGGCCCCCTACGGCGCCATCCCGGACCTCGCCAAGGTCGACTTCGCGCGGGATGTTCTCTTTACCGCCAACGGCACGACATCGGGTGTTCGCGTCCCCGGCTACGATTGGATCCCGGCCGACCGCCAGGGCCTGACCTTCGCCGATGCCACCTCCGCCGTGTTCGCCCAGCCGGTCGACTGGTCGAAGATCGACGTGCTCACCTTCTCCTGGCAGAAGGTTCTCGGCGGTGAGGCGGCACACGGGATGCTGATCCTCTCGCCCCGTGCCGTCCAGCGGCTCGAAAGCTACACGCCCGCGTGGCCGCTTCCGAAGGTGTTTCGCCTGATGAGCGGCGGCAAGCTCATCAAGGGTGTGTTCGAGGGCGAAACCATCAACACGCCGTCCATGCTCTGCGTCGAGGACTATCTCGATGCGCTCGCTTGGGCGGAATCCGTCGGCGGTCTCGCTGGCCTGTGCGCCCGTGCCGATGCAAATGCAAAGGTGCTGTTCGACTGGACCGCGCGCACACCCTGGATCGAGAACCTCGCCGCCGACCCGATGACGCACTCGAACACCAGCGTGTGCCTGAAGCTCGTGGCGCCGGAGTTGTCGGGCCTCACTGACGACCAGCAGAAGGACGTCGTGAAGGCCATCGCCGGCACGCTCGAAAAGGAAGGCGTCGCGTTCGACATCGCCAACCATCGCGATGCCCCCGCGAGCTTCCGGATCTGGTGCGGAGCGACGGTCGAGCGCAGCGATATCGAGGCGCTCGTCCCGTGGCTCGAGTGGGCCTATGCCGCCGAGACCGCCAAGCTCGCCAAAGCCGCCTGATCTGCCGAACCCCGGGCGCCCTGGCGCCTGCTTCGAGGACGAGGTCGCGCCCCGGCGCGGCCCGCGCCTCCGACCGTGGAGTTTCCCATGCCCGCACCCAAAGTATTGATTTCCGACGAGCTTTCCGACGCCGCCGTCGCCATCTTCAAGACCAACGGCATCGATGTGACGTTCGAGCCCAAGCTCGGCAAGGACAAGGAGCGCCTCGAGCAGCTCATTCCCGAGTTCGACGGCCTCGCCATCCGTTCGGCGACGAAGGTCACCGAGAAGCTCTTGAAGGCAGCCCCCCGCCTCCGCGTCGTCGGTCGCGCCGGCATTGGCGTCGACAACGTCGACATCAAGGCCGCCACGGCCAAGGGCGTGATCGTGATGAACACGCCGTTCGGCAACTCGATCACGACGGCCGAGCACGCCATCTCGATGATGATGGCGCTGGCCCGGCAGATCCCCGAGGCGGACCGCTCCACTCAGGCCGGCAAGTGGGAGAAGTCGCGCTTCATGGGCGTCGAGCTGTTCGGCAAGACCCTGGGTGTCGTCGGCTGCGGCAACATCGGCTCGATCGTTGCCGACCGTGGCGTCGGCCTGAAGATGAAGGTCATCGCCTACGATCCCTTCCTGTCCGAGGAGCGGGCGATGGAGATCGGCGTCGAGAAGGTGGAGCTCGTCGACCTGCTCTCGCGCGCCGACTTCGTCACCCTGCACACCCCGCTGACCGATCGCACGCGAGGCATCATCGGCGCGGCCGCCTTCGCGCGCATGAAGAAGGGCGTTCGCATCGTCAACTGCGCCCGTGGCGGCCTCGTCGACGAGAAGGCCCTGCTGGAGGCCCTGCGCTCTGGCCATGTCGCCGGCGCCGCCCTCGACGTGTTCGAGGAGGAGCCCGCCACCGCGAACCCGCTCTTCGGTGCGCCCAATCTCATTTGCACGCCGCACCTCGGCGCCGCGACCAGCGAGGCGCAGGAGAACGTGGCCCTTCAGGTCGCCGAGCAGATGTCGGCCTACCTCCTGAAGGGGGCCATCACCAATGCGGTCAACTTCCCCTCCATCACCGCCGAGGAAGCGCCGCGTCTGCGCCCGTTCGTCAAGCTCGCCGAGCAGCTGGGATCGTTCGCCGGCCAGCTCACCGAAACGACGATCAAGGGCATCCGGATCGAGTACTCCGGCGCCGTTGCCGACCTCAACGTCAAGCCGATCACCGCAGCGGCCGTCGCGAGCGTCCTCAAGTGGCACATGGGTGACGGCGTCAACATGGTCTCGGCCGTGTCTCTGGCCGAGCAGCGCGGCGTCAAGATCGAGACCACCACGCGTGGCCAGGACGGCACGTACGAGAGCTACGTCAAGCTGACGGTGAAGACCGCCGAGTACGACCGCTCGGTCGGCGGCACCGTCTTCTCCGACGGACGGCCCCGCTTCATCCAGGTGCGCGACATCGACATGGAGTTCGAGGTCACGCCCCACATGCTGTTCGTCCGCAATGCCGACAAACCGGGCTTCATCGGCAGCTTCGGCACCCTCATGGGCGAGGCCGAGGTCAACATCGCCACGCTCAACCTCGGCCGCGACCGGCCGGGCGGCGACGCCATCTGCCTCGTTGCCCTCGACGCGCCGATCACGGATGCGGTGCTCGAGAAGGTGAAGGCGCTGCCCATGGTGATCCGCGCCAACCGTCTGCAGTTCTGAACGAGCAGCACGACGGCGATTGCCGACCGCAGACACGCGACGGGGAGGGGCAGCGTGCTGTCCCTCCCCGTGTCACATCCCGCGCCGGGTCGTGAGTGACGCTCAGCCCCAGCCCTTCATCTCGAGATCCCGGAAGGCAGTCTTGATCCGGCGCACGGTGCCGGTCTTGGAGCGCATCACCACGGTCTCGGTGCTGGCGAACTCGCCATGGAACCGCACGCCCTCGAGCAGCGATCCGGAGGTCACGCCGGTCGCCGAGAAGATGACGTCGTCGGCCGCCATGTCGGACATCGAGTACTTCCGCTTGATATCCTTGATGCCCATTGAGTGGGCGCGCTTGACTTCATCCTCGTTCGACGGCTTGAGGCGTCCTTGCATCTGGCCGCCGATGCAGCGGAGCGCCGCGGCGGCGAGAACGCCCTCCGGCGCGCCACCCGATCCGAGATAGACGTCGATGCCGGTCTGATCGGGATCCGTCGTCCAGATCACGCCGGCGATGTCGCCGTCCGGGATCAGCCGGATGCCCGCCCCGGCCTTGCGCACGGCGTCGATGATCTCCTGGTGTCGCGGCCGATCCAGGATGCAGGCGGTGATTTCGCGCTGCGGGACCCCTTTGGCCTTTGCGAGGTCGGCGATCACCTGGGCAACGGGCTTGTCCAGATCGATGATGCCGTCTGGATAGCCGGGCCCGATGGCGATCTTGTCCATGTACATGTCCGGCGCATTGAGGAGGCCGCCCTCCTCCGAAATCGCGATCACCGCCAATGCGTTGGGCATGTCCTTGGCACAGATCGTCGTGCCCTCGAGCGGATCGACGGCGATATCCACACGCGGCCCTTCGCCGGTCCCGACCTCTTCGCCGATGTAGAGCATCGGCGCCTCGTCCATCTCGCCCTCGCCGATGACCACCCGGCCTCGGATATTGACCCGCCCGAGTTGCCGGCGCATGGCGTCGACAGCGGCCTTGTCCGCGCCCTTGTTGTTGCCCTGTCCGCGCAGTCGCGCGGCCGCGATGGCGGCCGCCTCGGTGACCCGCGCGACCTCCAGCACCAGCACCCTGTCGAGCCCACCCTTGGTCAGTTCTGCGGCCACGCGTGCCTCCTCAGTTTCTGTTGGGTCCCGGTCCGGCAACCCATTCGGCGTCACGCCTATTATCAGAGCTTCTCGATACGGATCATCTGCGGCTTCTCGGAAACCTTTCCATCGGCCTCGATGGCGTCGAGCGCGCGCCGGATGGCTTCCTCGGTGGTCTCGTGGGTCACGACCACGATGGTGGCGAAAGTCCCGGGGGCTCGTGCATCGGCGCCCTTGGCCCGCCGCTGAACGATGCTTTCCAGCGACACGTCCCGTTCGCCCATACGGCGCGTGATGGCTGCCATGACGCCGGGCCGGTCGTAGGCGGAAAAGCGCACGTAGTAGGCCCCGGCATGCTGCCCGAAGCGCGCCCGCTTGTAGACCTTGAGCTTGGATGACGGCGTCCCGAACGGGGGCAGGACGAAGCCCGACGCGATATCGGCGATGTCGCTGGCAACGGCCGAAGCGGTCGGTTTGGCGCCTGCCCCGGCCCCAACGAGCAGAAGGTTACCGGCGAAATCCGCGTCGATCGCGACCGCATTAGTGACCCCCGCAACCTCGGCGATGGCGGTATCCTTGGGCAGCATCGCCGGGTGCACGCGCTGCTCGATCCCCGTGTCGGTGAGTTCCGCGACGCCGAGCAGCTTGATCCGGTAGCCGAGGTCGTCGGCGGCCTCGATATCGGCCGCCGTGATCGACTGGATACCCTCGATATGGATCTGGTCGAAGGCGACCCGCGTTCCGAATGCGAGCGACGTCAGCAAGGTCAGCTTGTGCGCCGTGTCGAACCCGCCGATGTCGAACGTCGGATCGGCCTCGGCATATCCCTTGTCCTGCGCCTCTTTCAGCACGTCACCGAAGGCCCGCCCCTCTTCCTGCATCTTCGTCAGGATATAGTTGCAGGTGCCATTGAGAATGCCGTAGACGCGGCGGACCTGATTGCCGGCCAGCGCCTCACGCATGGTCTTGATCGCCGGGATACCGCCGGCGACGGCCGCCTCGAAATTGAGCGCGACCCCGTTCTTTTCGGCCAGCCTGGCCAGTTCCACGCCATGCTTGGCGAGCAGCGCCTTGTTCGCCGTCACGACGTGCTTCTTCGCGCCGAGCGCCGCTTCGACCGTCCGCCGCGCGATCCCCTCGTCACCCCCGATCAGCTCGACGACGACGTCGACATCCGGGTCGACGGCCATTTTCGAAGCATCGTCGAACCACTTGTAGCGGGCGATGTCGATGCCCCGTGTCCGCGAACGGTCCCGCGCCGAGACGGCGACGACCTCGATCTCGCGGCCGACACTTTCAGCGAGGCGGCGGCCATGCGCCTCCAGAAGGTGGAGAAGGCCTCCGCCGACGGTGCCGAGGCCAGCAATGGCGAGCTTGAGGGGCGCGGTCATGAGAGTCGCACTTTCGAGTGGCAAATCGAGCGGATCGAGTAGGTATCACGCCGACTGCGGGCGGTATACGGGGCTCTGGAAAGCCTTGGACTGCATCCGCAACCGTCCAGCTGGCCACATGGCCGCAACCCTTGTACCCGCGAACGTCCAAGTCTCGGAGGACGCGCTTCAGTCCTCCACCCATCCGAACCAGCCGTCGGCTGGCGATGCGCCGTACGGATCGGCTGTCCTATGGGTCGACACCCTCTGCCAGATGCGCGACGGTCGCATTTGCTCGGTCGACGAATACGACCTGATCAACTGCCACTGACTGCCCGTCGAGACCACTCAGCCTGTGCCGGTATCGCGGATCGGGATCACGTTGTGCATCGTCCCCGGCCCCTGCGCGAGGAACTTCTTGATCGACCGGGCGGCCTGCCGGATGCGCTGCTCGTTCTCGACGAGCGCGATCCGGACATAGCCTTCGCCGTGCTCGCCGAAGCCGATGCCCGGCGCCACCGCCACACTCGCCTTCTCGACGAGCAACTTCGAGAACTCCAGCGTTCCAAGTTCACGGAACGGCTCCGGAATCGGCACCCACGCGAACATGGATGCACTCGGCGGACCAAAATCCCAGCCGGCATTGCCGAAGCTCTCGACGAGCACGTCGCGCCGCCGGCGGTAGGTCGCCCGCATCTCCTTGATGCAGTCGTCGGGCCCGTTGAGCGCCGCGGCGGCCGCCACCTGGATCGGCGTATAGGCGCCGTAATCGAGATAGCTCTTCACGCGCGCCAGCGCCGCGAGCAACCGCTCGTTGCCGACCGCGAACCCCATGCGCCAGCCGGCCATGGAGAACGTCTTGGACATGGAAGTGAATTCGACCGTCACGTCCATCGCGCCGGGCACCTGCAGCACGGAAGGCGGCGGCGTCTCGTCGTCGAAATAGACCTCGGCGTAGGCGAGATCCGAAAGAATGATGATGTCGTGCTTCTTAGCGAACTGCACGAGATCCCGATAGAAATCGAGCGTCGCCACGTAAGCGGTCGGGTTCGCCGGATAGCAGACGACGACCGCGATCGGCTTCGGGATCGAATGGATCAGCGCCCGCTCGAGCGCCGGAAAGAAGGCGGGCGTCGGCTCGGCCGGCACTGACCGGATGACGCCCCCGGCCATGAGGAAGCCGAACGCGTGGATTGGGTAGCTCGGATTGGGCACGAGCACCACGTCGCCCGGCGCCGTGATGGCCTGCGCCATGTTGGCGAAGCCTTCCTTGGAACCGAGCGTTGCGACCACCTGCGTCTCGGGCTTCAGCTTGACGCCGAAACGCCGGCCGTAATAGCCCGCTTGCGCCCGGAGCAGCCCAGGAATGCCTTTCGACGCCGAGTACCTGTCGGTCCGCGGCTTGCCCACCGTCTCGGTCATCTTCTCGAGAATATGCTTGGGAACCGGCAGATCCGGATTGCCCATCCCGAGATCGATGATGTCTGCGCCCCGCGCTCGCGCCTCGGCCTTGAGCCGATTGACCTCGGCGAAGACGTAGGGTGGGAGGCGCTTGATGCGATGGTATTGGTCGATCACGGGGCAGCTCGTTGCAAAGAGTGGCGCGAATCGCTCAGTTGCTCTTACGCCGCGTCGCGCCGTGCGTCAAAGGCCGGACGCCGGCAACGCCTTGTCGGTCACATTGTCACATCGGCGGTGAGCGTCTACGTATAGGTGTATCGCCTAGGTTGGCTGAGGCCCGATCCGCCCTTGCCGGCCCCGCCGACGCTCCCGCTCGACTTGAGACGGAACTCACGCATGCAGAAGCCGAACGACAACAGCCCGACGACCGAGCAGCCCCTCATGGTCTCCGACCCGGAGGAGTTCGTTCGCAACATGCTGTTGCTGTGGGCCGAGGGCGGCAAGGCCATGGCGACCATGCTGGAGCGCGCCGACAGCAAGAACGGCCCCTACAGCGCGGCGACCGAGATGACCGAGGCGAGCCGCGTCATGAGCGAGGTGGCACGCCAGTGGATTTCGGATCCGGCCCGCACGCTCGAGGCCCAGACCGACCTCGTGCGCGGCTATATGGACGTCTGGACCAGCACCATGAACCGGATGCTTGGCCAGCAGGCCGACCCGGTGGCAAAGCCTGAGTCCGGCGACGCGCGCTTCCGCGATCCGGAATGGTCGAGCAACCCCTACTTCGATTTCTGGAAGCAGAACTACCTGATCACGACCCAGTGGGCCGAGAAGGCGCTCTCGGACACGTCGGGCCTCGACGAGCGCACGAAGCAGCGCGCCGAGTATTATCTGCGCCAGATCTCGAGCGCCATTTCGCCCTCGAACTTCCCGACCACCAATCCCGAGGTCGTCCGCGAGACCCTGAAGTCGAACGGCGCCAATCTGGTGCGCGGCATGGAGATGCTGCTCTCCGACCTCGACCGCTCGGGCGATCTCCTGAAGATCAGCCAGACTGACACGACCGCATTCGAAGTCGGTCGCAACCTCGCCGTGACGCCCGGCAAGATCGTCTTTCAGAACGAACTTCTGCAGCTGATCCAGTACACCCCGACGACCGAGAAGGTCCACGCGGTGCCGCTGCTCATCATCCCGCCGTGGATCAACAAGTTCTACATCCTCGACCTGACCCAGCCTAAATCGTTCATCAAGTGGCTGGTCGATCAGGGCTTCACGGTGTTCGTCGCCTCCTGGGTGAACCCCGACGAGCGGCTCGCCCACAAGACCTTCGAGGACTACATGAAGGAGGGCATCCTCTCGGCAACGGATGCCGTACTCCGCGAAACCGGCCAGAAGCAAACCAACATTCTGGGCTACTGCGTCGGCGGCACGCTCCTCGCGAGCACCCTCGCCTACAGCGCTGCGACCGGTCGTGACCCGTTCGCCTCGGCGACCTTCCTCGCCGCCCAGGTCGATTTCACCAAGGCGGGTGATCTCCTGCTGTTCATCGACGACGCCCAGCTGAAGTCGCTCGAGGAGATGATGGCCGAGCGCGGCTACCTCGACGGCTCGCGCATGGCGACCGTGTTCAACATGCTCCGCCCGCGCGATCTGATCTGGCCCTACATCGTCAACAACTACCTGCTCGGCAAGAAGCCGTTCCCGTTCGACCTGCTCTACTGGAACCAGGATTCGACGCGGATGCCGGCAGCGAACCACAACTTCTATCTTCGGGAATTCTACCACGACAACAAGCTCGCCCTCGGCAAGATGTCGGTTTCCGGCGTCCGTCTCGACCTGAAGAAGGTGACGCTCCCGATCTACGAGCTCGCCGCTCGCGAAGACCACATCGCACCGGCGAAGTCCGTGTTCATCGGCTCTCGCCTCTTCGGCGGCCCGGTGGAGTACGTCCTCTCCGGATCGGGCCATATCGCCGGCGTCGTCAATCCGCCGCCGGCGGACGGCAAGAAGCACAAGTACCAGTATTGGACGTCGTCGAAGAAGGCGGACACGCTCGAGGACTGGTTGGCCAACGCTGAAGAAACGCCGGGTTCCTGGTGGCCCCACTGGGGCAAATGGCTGGCGGCTAGATCCGGCGCGATGGTCCCCGCCCGCCGTCCCGGCGAAACGCTCGGCGTGATCGAGGACGCCCCCGGCTCCTACGTCAAGGCGAAGGGCTGAGCCCGCATCCGGGCCCCCCGATCTTTGCCTTGGCAGCCCCATCTTTGCCTTGGCAGACGGCGCGTCCCGGGTGCAGTGTCGACGCTTGCCGATTTCCTAGAGCATCGTGCTTCGGAGAATGAGATGACGACCGTTGCCGCCACGGCGCGTGGCCCGGCGCTGCCGATCCTTGTGGCGCTGAGCTTCGCGCACCTGCTGAACGATCTCATCCAGTCGATGATCCCGGCGCTCTATCCGCTCCTGAAGCAGAGCTACGCGTTGAGCTTCGCCCAGATCGGCGTGATAAGCTTGGCGTTCCAGGTCACGTCCTCGCTCTTGCAGCCCCTCGTCGGCTTCATCGCCGACCGCCGCCCCTGGCCCTATGCCATGGTAGCCGGCATGGCCGCCACGCTGACTGGCCTGATCGGCCTCTCGGAGGCCGGCAGCTATGGCGGAATTCTGATCGCGGCCGCCATGGTCGGGCTCGGTTCGGCGGTCTTCCATCCCGAAGCCACACGCATGGCGCGGCACGCGGCGGCGAACCAGCAGGGCTTTGCCCAGGGCATCTTTCAGATCGGCGGTCACGTCGGCTACGCGGTGGGGCCTCTGCTGGCGGCGGCCCTCGTCGTGCCACGCGGGCAAGGCAGCCTGATCTGGCTCTCGATCGTGGCCCTGGTCGCCATGGTGCTGATGGGCTGGACCGGCACGCGCTTTACGGAAATGCGACGCCTCCAGACGACCCGGAGCGCGAGCGCCCCG
>JBGSJD010000383.1:0-12731 GCA_041742195.1 Hyphomicrobiaceae bacterium | reverse complement strand
CGGCTTCGTGATCTGGACCCGGCTGGCACCCGAGCCGCTCAAACGGGGCGGTGGAATGCCGGCCCGCCCGGTCGAGGTGTCCTGGGAGATCGCCGCGGACGAGGCCATGACACGCCGCGTGGCCTCAGGCAGCGCAACGGCACGCCCCGAGCACGCTCATTCGGTGCATGTCGAGGTCGCGGGTCTCGAGCCCGGGCGAGACTATTTCTATCGCTTCGAGGTCGGGGGCACACGGTCGCCGGTCGGTCGCGGACGCACGTTGCCGCCTCCCGACTCCGCCGACCGCCTCACCGTCGTCTCGGCCGGCTGCCAGCGCTACGAGGACGGCCATTTCACGGCCTGGCGTCACATCGCCACCGATCGGCCAGATTTCGTGATCCACTACGGCGACTACATCTACGAGTACAAGGCGATCGCCCCCGGGACCGATCGCGCAGCGCAAGTCGTCCGATCGATGCCCGGCGCGCCCGGCAAATGCCTGTCCCTCGACGACTTTCGCAATCGCTACGCCGTTTACAAGCTGGATCCGGATCTGCAGGCCGCCCACGCGGCGGCACCGTTCGTCACGAGCTTCGATGACCATGAAGTCGAAAACGACTGGGCGGGCTTCGTCAGCGAGAACAGCGACGTCTCGCGGGCGGCATTTGCCAACCGCCGAGCCGCCGCTTTCAAGGCGTGGTACGAGCACATGCCGTTGCGAAAAAGCCAGGCACCGAGAGGGCCCGACATTCTGGCCTATCGACGTCTGCGCATCGGCGACCTCGCCCAGTTCGATATCCTCGACACCCGGCAATATCGCTCCCCGCAAGTCTGCGACGCGGGCTGGGCCGTGTGCCCGGCCGCCCGTGAGAAGGCCCGGACCATGCTCGGCCGTCGGCAGGAGGAGTGGCTCCGCCGAGGCTTCGCAGCGCCCCGCGCGCGCTGGCATGTTCTGGCGCAGCAGGTGCCGATGGCACGCCACGACCGCAAACCGGACCCGGCCGTGCTCGAGACCAACATGGACAAATGGGACGGCGCGACGGCCGCACGCGATCGACTGTTCTCGGCCGTGAGCGAGGCTGCCATCGCGCGGTTCGTCGTGCTCTCCGGCGACGTCCACCAGAACCGGGCCTATGAGTTGCACCGCGATTTCGACGCCCCGGCACGATCGCCGCTCGGCGTCGAGTTCGTCGCCACATCGATATCGTCGGGTGGCGACGGCCGCGCGACGCCGGCAAATGCCGCGAAGCTGCTGGAGACCAACCCCCACCTGAAATTCGTCAATGCCGAGCGTGGCTACGTGCGCCACACGATCAGCCGCGACACGTGGACTGCGGATTACGTGACGGTGGAGAAAGTGTCGTCTCCCGATGGGCGGCCCCGGGTCAGAACACGTTTTGTCGTCGAGAGCGGCGACGTGCGCCTCCAGGCCTCGAACTGAACCGTGACACTACGCAGCCTATCGCAAACCGTCAGGAAACTGTCGCCCCATCTCAGCCTGCGCCGGGCGCGGTCTGGTCGAAGCCGACGAACACTTCGAACTCGCCGGGCCGTGAGCCGACCGGCACGTCGAACGTAACCGTACGCACGGCCGAGAAGTACCCCACCGGCTTGTCGGCGGAGATCGCCACCTGCACGTCGGCCCGCTCATTGGACACGCGCGCCCGCTTGGCGTCGGTCACGAAGACATTGACCGGCAGCGCGACGGTGCCAGGTATACCTCTGGGGCCAAGCAGGACGCGGCCGGAAAAGCCGTACTTCACGGTCACGCGGTTGCCCTGGATCTGGCATTCCCGCGCCGTCTGCGTGATCTCGCCCCGGTGCCGGACCGCGAGCCCGTCGCCGACCTTGCCGGCTTCGTAGATGGTCACGTGGTGATCGCGCGGCCAGACGGCGAAGCGCGGACATCCGCCCGCCACGTCTCCACCGGTCGCCATCGGGGCATTGGTCTTGGCAGCGTCGAGCATCTGCTCGTGCGTGACCGCCTTGTCGGCTCTCTTGCCGGCGGATCCGCCGCCGAGCAACCCGCCGCCGATGCCGGATGTGATGGAGGACATGCCGCAACCACCTGCAAGCAGGCTGAAGCCGACGATACCGACTGTCCCCGCGGCGGCGCACAATCCGCGCTGAGCTGTTCGAGCCACGCTGTCCCCGTGCCGTTCGGACCGCAGCATCTGACGCGCTGCTGACCCCTCACCCCCGCCCGCTACAACCGGACCATCACTCT
This sequence comes from Hyphomicrobiaceae bacterium, assembly GCA_041742195.1. Taxonomy (GTDB): domain Bacteria; phylum Pseudomonadota; class Alphaproteobacteria; order Rhizobiales; family Hyphomicrobiaceae. The sequence goes on along the minus strand of JBGSJD010000383.1, from coordinate 10,525 downwards.
TGTTCGAAGCTGATGTCAAGTGTAGCACCTTCTGTATCCCTCGCGGCGCTGACGCGCCGTCGCTTCCCACCGTGCCGCACAGCTGCGCGTTACCGGAGCCTCGACTGCGATGATGCAAACTACCCCCCGACCGCCGCTCACCGTGCTGGTCGCCGCACCCCGCGGCTTCTGCGCCGGCGTCGATCGCGCCATCCAGATCGTCGAACTGGCTCTCCGAAAGTACGGGCCGCCCGTCTACGTCCGGCACGAGATCGTGCACAACAAGTTTGTGGTCGATTCTTTGCGGCAGAAAGGCGCCGTATTTGTGGAGGAACTCGACGAAATACCGGATACGGACGCCCCTGTGATCTTTTCGGCACATGGAGTGCCGAAGTCCGTTCCGGCCGAGGCCCGCTCGCGGCGCATGTTCTATCTCGATGCCACGTGCCCGCTGGTCTCGAAAGTTCACGTCGAGGCCGAGCGCCATCATGCCGAAGGCCTCGAGATCATCCTCATCGGCCATGCCGGCCATCCGGAGGTGATCGGCACCATGGGCCAGTTGCCACCCGGAACCGTCCGCCTCGTCGAGACCGTCGAGGATGCCCGCACGTTCACGCCCCGCGCCCCCGAGCGCCTCGCCTGGATCACCCAGACCACACTCTCGGTCGACGACACGAGCGAGATCGTTCGCGTGCTCCAGAGCCGCTTCCCCGCCATCGTCGGGCCGCACAAGGACGACATCTGCTACGCGACGACCAACCGTCAGGCGGCCGTGAAGGCGATCGCGCCGCGTGCCGATTGCGTGCTCGTCGTCGGCGCGCCGAACAGCTCGAATTCGCTGCGCCTCGTCGAGGTCGCGGAGCGGGCCGGTTGCCCGACGTCGATCCTCGTACAGCGCGCCGTGGATCTGCCTTGGGACCGCCTCGCCGGCGTGCGCACGCTCGGCATAACGGCGGGCGCATCGGCCCCCGAACTGCTGGTGGACGAGATCATCGCAGCCCTCGGCACGCGCTACGACGTCACGCTCGAGCAGGTCCGCACCGCCGAGGAACGCATCGCCTTCAACGTACCGCGCGAGTTGCGCGATGCGCCGGCCGCCGAATGAGAAGCATCGGGAACTGACATGGCGGTCTATACCGAAGTGGGCGACGAGGACCTCGCGTCCTTCATCGCGAGCTATGGCCTCGGCGACGTGATCTCGTTCAAGGGCATCGCGGAGGGCGTCGAGAACACCAACTATCTGGTCGAGACCACCAGCGGCTGGTTCATCCTGACGCTCTACGAAAAGCGCGTGGATCCGGAAGAGCTGCCGTTCTTTCTCGGCCTGATGGAGCACCTCGCGGCGCGCAGCCTGAGCTGCCCGACCCCGGTCCGCGACCGCGACGGGGCCAATCTGCGCCATCTGTCCGGCCGCCCGGCCGCAATCGTGACCTTTCTCGAAGGCGTTTCGGTGCGTCGCCCGACGCCGGAGCATTGCCGGGAAGTGGGCGTGGCGCTGGCCCGCATGCATCTGGCGGCCTCGGATTTCACGATGCAGCGGGCGAATGGCCTCGGGCTCGCGAGCTGGCAACCGCTCTTCCAGCGCTTTGCCGCACGCGCCGACGAGATCCGCCCCGGTCTCGCAGCCCTCATCACCGCCGAACTCGCGGACCTCGAGGCGCACTGGCCCGCGGACCTGCCGACCGGCGTCATCCATGCCGATCTGTTTCCCGACAACGTCTTTTTCCTGCAGGATCACGTCTCGGGGCTGATCGACTTCTACTTCGCCTGCACCGACGCCCTCGCCTACGACGTCGCGGTCTGCCTCAACGCCTGGTGCTTCGAGCAGGACGGCGCCTTCAACATCACGAAGAGCCGCGCGCTGCTGAAAGGCTACGAGAGCATCCGCCCCCTCGAAAGCGCCGAACGCGCCGCGCTTCCCTTCCTCGCCCGCGGCTCGGCACTCCGCTTCCTTCTCACGCGCGCCTACGACTGGATCAACACGCCGCCGGACGCTCTGGTGAAGCGAAAGGACCCCGGCGAGTATGTCCGGCGCCTGGCGTTCCACCGGACCGTCGCGACGCCGGCCAGCTACGGCCTCGACGCGGTCCACCCCGGCGCAGGAACCCCAGCCACATGAGCGACGCGCCAAGCCGGCCGAAGGTCGTGATCTACACCGACGGCGCTTGCTCCGGAAATCCCGGGCCCGGCGGCTGGGGCGCGATCCTCATTTCGGGGCCGCACCGCAAGGAGCTGTGCGGCGGCGAGGCCGTGACGACCAACAACCGCATGGAGATGCTGGCGGCCATCTCGGCGCTGGAGGCCCTCAAGTTGCCGTCCGAGGTCGAGCTGTGGACCGACAGCAGCTACCTGAAGGACGGCATCTCGAAGTGGATCCACGGCTGGAAGCGCAACGGCTGGAAGACTGCGGACAAGAAGCCCGTGAAGAACGTCGAACTCTGGCAGCGCCTGGATACAGCCCGCCTTCGCCACACCATCTCGTGGCACTGGGTGAAGGGCCATGCCGGCCACCCCGAGAACGAGCGCGCCGACGAGCTGGCCCGCGAAGGCATGGCGCCGTTCAAGCGCAAGGGCTGACAGGCGGCGAACGGTCACCCCGCGCGCGATAGGCGCAAGGATGACCGAAGCTGTGCCGCAGTGCTCATCCCGCCTTCTCGAGCTGAGCCTCCCCGTGCCCGCGCGCCAGCCACGCGAGCCCGACGCCCGCGACCCCGAGCACGGCGGCGATCTCGAGGAGCTGGATATGCGTGAACCCGATCAGCGCATTCCCCGGCAGCGCGAGCACGAGGCCAGCCAGGATGAGCAGCAGCTTTGCTGGCAACGCCATCCAGTTCCCGTCGATCCGCCCGACACCCCAGAGATAGCCCTGCAGGCCAGCGCAGATGAGCGTGATCCCGGCAACGGCCGTCGACAGCACGATGGCGATCTCCGGCAGGCTGCCCCGTCCGATCAGGGCCGGATTGAGCACGAAGAAGAACGGGATGAAGTAGATGATGGAGCCGAGCCGCATGGCTTCCATGCCGGTCTTCATCGGGTCGGCCTTCGCGATGGAGGCCGCAGCATAGGCGCCGATCGCCACCGGCGGGGTGATGAAGGAGACCATGCCCCAGTAGAGCAGGAACAGGTGCACGGCGACCTTGTCGAGACCCCCGCCGACCAGCGCCGGACCGACCGTCACGGCGAGGAACAGATAGGCCGCCGTCACCGTCATCCCGATCCCGAGCACGAAGCTCGTGAAGGCCCCCATGACGAGGAGCAGCAGCACGTTGTTGCCCGCGATGTTCACGAGTTCGTACGTCAGGCTGCCGATCTTTCCCGTCAGCGTCAGCGCGCCGATGATGAGGCCGACGCCGGCGAGGATCGCAGCCAGCTCCGCGAACAGCTTGCCCACCGCCTCGAGGAAGTCGACGAACTTGGCCCAGGTCCACCGGTGCTCGGGATTGAACTGGTTGATCACGACCAGCAGCAGCGTCGCGTAGTAAGGCGCCTGTGCCTCCCGCTGCAGATAGAGCAGCATGACCATCAGCAGTACGAAGACGGCGACGTAGTACCAGCCGTCACGGATGACCTTGCCGAGTTTCGGCAGTTCGTCCTCGGGCAGCCCCTTCAGCCCGTAGCGCGCCGAATAGGCGTCGATCTGCAGGAAGAGCCCGAGATAGTAGAGGAACGAGGGAATAACGGCCGCCAGCACGATCTCCGCATAGGGCACCTCGATGAAAGTCGCCATAACGAAGGCCGTCGCACCCATCACCGGCGGCATCAGCACGCCACCGGTCGAGGCACACGCTTCGACGCCACCCGCATAGGCCGGCCGGAAACCCACCCGTTTCATCGCCGGAATGGTCAGCACGCCGGTCGTGAGCACGTTGGTGATCACGCTGCCGGACATCGACCCCATGAGGCCCGAAGAAATGATCGCGACCTTGGCCGGCCCGCCGCGATGCCGACCCAGCGTCGCGAACGCGATGTTGAGGAAGAATGCGCCGCCGCCTGTCATCTGCAGCGCGACGCCGAACACCAGGAACCCGACGACCAGGTTCGCGAAGGCGTTCATCGGAATGCCGAGGATGCTCTCGGTGCCGAAGATGTGGAAGCCGGCCGTGATGTCGGCGCCGACCGGCTGTCCGCGCAGGAAGCCTGGCGCATAGCCCGCGATGATCGGGTAGATCGACACCAGGAGGCAGATCGCGAAGATGGCCGTGCCGCCCGCGCGCCGCAGCGCCTCGAGCACGATGGCCCACAGCACGAAGGCCATGATCTTGGCTTCGAAAGGAGCGTTGTATTCCCATCCCTGATTGAGGATCGGATCGCTCTGGGACACGAAATAAGCCGGAATGCCGAAGGCCGCAGCCGCGATCAGCCAGTCCAGGATCGGAACGCGATCCCGGTCTCCCTTGCCGATCGGATAGAGCAGGAACACGAGTGGCAAAAGGAGCGCCAGCATGGCGTAGAAGTATTGGGTCTCGAGCGGAACGAACCAGCCGAGGATCGGGCCCACACCAAAGATTACGTACATCGACATCGCGACCGAGCCGATCCCGGCCGCGATCACGAGACTTCGGGATAAAGGGCCAAGACGCCTGTAGCGACCGAGATCGAGTTCCTCGGCTACCTTTTCACCGGCCGTGACGTCGAGTGCCATGTGGAAGCTCCGCGCGGGACCTGAGGCGGCTGCAATGCAAGCTCGATCGGACGAATTGTCGAACGGGCAGCGAGACCCAGCCGGTCCTCGTGAGACCGGCTGGATGAACAGGACTTGGATCAGGCTGGATTACTCGAAGACGACCGGGAGGTTGGCCTTCTTGAGACCCTCGGCACGCGCCTTCATCCACTCCGCCGCGAACTTGTCGTCGGCGACGTTCTTGGCCGCAAAGTCCTTCCAGGCCGCCGCGAGGACGTCCTGCCGCTTGATCATGGCAGCGTTGTTGGCCTCGTTCTCGGCCGTCCAGAGGCCCTTTTCCTTGAAGTACTTCGCCGCCGCCGGATGGTACGGCATGACGTAGCTGAGCTTCTGGTTGCCGATCTGGTAGCCGTCCATGCCGGGGCCGGCGTCCTTGAAATCTTCGTAGTTCTCCATCACGGCCTTCGTCAGGCCGTACGCGACATCGTCGCCGACGGCCTTGGTCACGATGAACAGCGGATAGGGATAGGTCGCGCCCTCCCAGGGACCGGCGTTGGTTGCGCCCTTGGTGTAGGCCTTGACCGTCGTCTTGGACCACCACGGAGCGACTTTCAACGCCCGGTCCCAGCCGGCCTTGTCATCATGCGGCAGCGACGGGAAGAAGAGCCCTCGCGGGGAAGCAGCGATGCGGCTGTAGTCGCTCGTCAGCGTGGAGCCGAACACGACGTCGGCCTGCCCGTTGATCACCGCTTCGAGCGATTGCCGGAAACCGGGAACTTCGACCTTCTGGACGTCAGCCCAGGTCAGGCCGGCAAAGGCGAGATGCGCTTCTGCCTGCACGTTGAGCGCCGGCGCGCCCTTCACGAACGTGACGCGCTTGCCCTTGATGTCGGCCGACGTCTTGATCCCGGTGTCCGCAGCGACCGCAAGCTGCGCGCCATTGCGACCGATATTGTTGAACAGGCTGTAGACCGGCTGCGGACCCCACTGCTTGTCCGCGAACATCAGCACGCCTTCCTGCGCGAAGTAGGCGGCGATGCCGCAGGCGCAGACCTGCGTCTGCCCGAGCTTCATCGGGATCATCCGCGACACGTCGTTCTTGCCGGGGATGATGCGCAGGTTGACGCCGTACTTCTTGGTCAGCATCTGGCCGAGACCGACCGACTGCGAATACCCCGACGAACCGGTCTCGTAGGCCGACCAGGAGATTTCCTTCGGCAGCTTCAGTTCGTTGGCGGCGACGGGGATGGTCGCGCTCGCAAGCAATGCGGCGCCCGCGATGAATCGCGTTGTCATGAATGTCACAGTTTCGCTCCCTGCTGATTGAGGTCGTGCCCTGCGGCTCCGTTGGACCGGACCGCTGTCGCGAGACCGTCGGGTAGGAGGTTAGGAGCAGCGCGCGACCAAGGTCAACGGGGAACGACGGGCGGGGCAGGATTGGCGACGATTGCGGGCCTCAGCGCCCCTTCACATCCCAGAAATCGCCGCGGAAGTAGAGTAGCGGCTGCACGTCCTCGCGGAAGGTGCCGTCCTTGACGCGACCGATGAAAATCGAATGCGTCTCGAACTGGTGCTCGTCCATGAGTTCGCAATCGAGCGTCGCCAGCGAGCCCTTGAGCGCCGGCGCACCGGTGTCGAGCGTTTCCCAGGCATCGGCGTCGAAGCGCGCCTCGCCTTCCACGAGCTTGGTCGAGAACCGCCGCGCCAGCTCGAAGTGCTCCTGCGCCAGGATGTTGACGGCGAAGCACTTGTTGGCCCGGATCGGCGTATGCGCGCTGGCATTGCGATTGACGCAGATGAGCACCGAAGGCGGCGTGTCGGAGAGCGAGCACATCGCGGTTGCGGTGAGTCCGGTCCGCTCGCCGGGCTTGCCTACGGTGATGATCGTGACGGCGCCGGCCTGATGGCGCATGAGGCTCTTGAACTTCGCGCTGTCCATCGCGGCAACTCCCGGGCATCGAGCATGGTGGAACGGCCACCCCGAGCCGGGGCTGCGGCCGCTCCGTGCGATCGCGTGGCGAACCGACGCTACAGCGTCACGCCTTCGCCTTCCAGTCCCCGATCTCGGCCTTGGGCAGCCCGAGGTTCTCGCGAAGTGTCGCGCCCTTGTAGTCTTTCTGGTGGAGGCCGCGCCGTTGCAGTTCCGGCACCACCATGCGCACGAAGTCCTCGTAGCCGCCGGGCAGATGCGTTGCAGCCACCACGAAGCCGTCACAGCAGGTATTGAACCACTCCTCGAGCCCGTCCGCCACGTCCTTCGTCGTCCCGACGAAGCGCGGGAACTCGCGCACGGTGCCGCGGTTCGAGAAGTCGACGAAATCGCGGATCGTCGGGTTCGGCTTGCCCGACAGCGCCACGACGCGGTCGACGATGCCACGAAGGCCCGAGATGCCGGCCATCTCCTCGGTCGAGAACGAGCTGTCCATCGGCTTCGAGTAGAAGTCGAAGTTGAGCACTTCCGAGAGGAGCGCCAGCGCGTCCACGGGCTGCGCCAGCTTGTCGATCACGGCCATCTTGTCTTCGGCCATGGCCTTCGTCTCGCCCGTGACGCAGTAGATTGCGGGCGCCACGGCGACGCTGGCGGGATCGCGGCCGCACTTCGCGATCAGTTCCTTGAAGCTCTTGTACGTTTTCCGCCCGATGTCGATGTTCGGGTAGACGCAGAACACGAGATCACCCCAGCGCGCCGAGAAGAGCTGCCCGCGTCCCGACTGGCCGGCCTGGATCACAACCGGACGCCCCTGCGGCGAGCGCGGCACGGTGAACGGCCCGCGCGACTTGAACCATTTGCCCTTGTGGTCGAGGCGGTGCACCTTCGAGGGATCGGCGAACACGCCCGTCGCCTTGTCGACGACGATGGCGCCGTCCTCCCACGTGTCCCAGTGGCCGAGCACGACCTCCATGAACTCGTCGGCGACGTCGTAGCGCAGATCGTGCTCGAGATGCTCGTCGCGGCCCATGTTCTGGGCCTCGGAATTATTGAGCGACGTGACCACGTTCCACGCCGCCCGGCCGCCGCTCATCAGATCGAGCGTCGACATCACGCGCGCCACGTGGAACGGCTCGTAGTAGGTCGTCGAGTAGGTCGAGCCGAGGCCGAGGTTCTTGGTCACCGTCGCCATCATCGACAGGATCGTCACCGGGTCCATCTTGACGACGCGGATGCCGTGCTTGACCGCCTCGGCATGATCGGCGCCGAGGATGTCGGGCATGGCGAGCCTGTCATCGAAGAAGCCGAGGTGGAACTTGCCGTACTCCAGCGTCTGCGCGATGCGCTGGAAGTACTGCGGCCCGAGGAAATCGGTCATCGAGTGCGGATGGCGCCAGGAGCCCACATAGTTCGAGCAGTTCTGCGCCTGCAGAAAGCCGACAAGTGCCATTTCGCGCGTCTTCGCCATCGTCTTCGATCCTCAGAGGGCTTCGGCCCCGCCACAAGCTTATTGTCCGGACAAACGCTTATCCGGTTTTCGCGCGCCCGTCATGCCCCCTTCACGTTGTGCGACAATCGCGGCGCGCTCCGCTCGGACCCGGTTGGGCGGAGAGCCAAGGGGGCCATCTCGTCCCGCCGCCCTTGCCAGCGCCATGGAATGGCGGCAAGGGATGAGGCCCGGCCCATTGCCGGATCGATGTCTAACTGGAAGCGGCGTCTCCCATGCACACCTCCTCCGAACTTCTGATCGAGCTCTTCTCCGAGGAGATCCCGGCCCGCATGCAGGCCCGCGCCGCCGAGGACCTGAAGCGCCTCGTGCTGGAGGGCTTGAAGGCACGAGGCCTCACGACCGGCGCAGCACTTGCGTTCGCCACCCCGCGCCGCCTGACCTTGGCCGTCGCCGACGTGCCGTCCATGTCGCCCGCGGTCTCCGATGAGCGGAAGGGCCCCCGCGTCGGCGCGCCGGACGCCGCCATCCAGGGCTTCCTGAAGAGCGCCGGCCTCGCCTCCATCGATCAGGCGACCGTCGTCGAGGACGGCAAGAAGGGCAGCTACTACGCCGCCCGCATCGAGCGCCCCGGCATGCCGACCCCGGTCATCGTCGCCGACGCCCTGCGCGAGACCTGCGAGAAGTTCCCGTGGCCGAAATCCCAGCGCTGGGGCTCCGGCTCGTTCACCTGGGTACGCCCGCTCCAGTCGATCGTCTGCCTCTACGCGGGCGAGGTGGTGCACGTGGAGATCGGCGGCATCGCCAGCGGCAACGTTACGCGCGGCCACCGCTTCCACGGCAATCACCCCATCACTGTCACGAGCTTCGAGGACTACGGCACCAAACTGAACGCCGCGAAGGTCCTCCTGCCGACGTCGGAGCGGATCGAGATGATTCGCGAGCAGGCCGAGGCGCTGGCCCGCAAGGCCGGCCTCGAGCTGGTCGAGGACGAGGCGCTGCTCGCCGAGAACGCCGGCCTCACCGAATGGCCGACCGTTCACATGGGCACCTTCGACGAGGCCTTCCTCGCCGTCCCGGGCGAGTGCCTGACGACGTCCATGCGCGCGCACCAGAAGTGCTTCTCGCTCCGCGATCCCGCGACCGGAAAACTCGCCAACCGCTTCCTGATGGTCGCCAATCTCGTCGCCGCCGACGGCGGCCACGAGATCATCAAGGGCAACGAGAAGGTCATCCGCGCCCGGCTCTCCGACGCCCGCTTCTTCTGGGAGCAGGACCTGAAGCGCAAGCTCGAGCCCATGCACTTCGAGCTGAAGGGCATCACCTTCCACGAGAAGCTCGGCACCCAGTGGGACCGCATGGAGCGGATCACGGAACTCGCCCGCCAGATCGCCGGCAGCGTCGACGCCGAGCCCGAACTCGCCGGCCGCGCGGCCCAGCTCTGCAAGGCCGATCTCGTCTCGGGCATGGTCGGCGAGTTCCCCGAGTTGCAGGGCCTCATGGGCCGCTACTACGCCGAAGCCGAGAGCATGAACCCGAAGATCGCGATGGCGATCGAGGAGCACTACAAGCCGCGCGGTGCATCTGACACGATCCCGACCGCGCCGGTCTCGATCGCCGTGGCGCTCGCCGACAAGCTCGACACGTTGGTGGGCTTCTGGGCCATCGGCGAGAAGCCGACGGGCTCCGGCGACCCCTACCAGCTCCGCCGCGCCGCCCTCGGCATCATCCGCATCGTGCTGGAGAACGACCTCAGGGTACCGCTGGTGCCCCTGATCGAAGCGCATCGCAAGCGCGTGGGGGTCACCATGCTCGGTGGCTTGCGCTCCGATCTCAACGCCACGGAAGTCGAGCGCATGGAGCTTGCGACCTCCGACCTCCTCTCCTTCTTCGCCGACCGGCTGAAGGTCCATCTCCGCGAGAAGGGCGCGCGGCACGACCTGATCGACGCGGTCTTCTCCCTTGGCGGCCAGGACGACCTCGCCCTCGTCGTGCGCCGGGTGGAGGCGCTCGACGCCTTCCTGAAGTCCGACGATGGCGCCAACCTGCTCGCCGGCGTGAAGCGCGCCGCCAACATCCTCGCCATCGAGGAGAAGAAGGACAAGCGGACCTACGCCGAGCCCTACGACATCAAGTTGCTGGTCGAGAAGGAGGAGGCAGCGCTCGCAGCCGCCATCGAGAGCGCGCGGCAGGACACGGTCGCGGCCCTCAACGTCGAGAACTTCACCGGCGCCATGAACGCGCTGGCCGACCTCCGCGCCCCCGTCGACGCCTTCTTCGAGAAGGTGACGGTCAACGCGCCGGACGCGGGCCTCCGCGCCAATCGCCTGAAGCTCCTGTCGGAGATCCGCGCCGCGACGCAGACCGTCGCCGATTTCTCGAAGATAGCGGGCTGAGAGGCCCCCGGGCTCAGTCGCGGGCCCGGGCGTAGACCTGCTCGCACTCCGGGCAGCGCCACGTGACGCCGGGCACATGCGGCTCGGCCGTCGGATTGGCGAGCATCGACGCCTAGGGCGGCACACAGATGTGCTCGGCCGCGACCAGCGAC
>JBGSJD010000382.1:0-5556 GCA_041742195.1 Hyphomicrobiaceae bacterium | reverse complement strand
GCGCTGCCGCGACGCCGCCAGCCTCGAGCCCCGCGTCCCGTGCGAGAGCGGCGAGCACATCCTTCCGTCCGATGTCGGCGCCCTCCTCGAAGTAGGCCGTGAAGAGCCGCCGCACGAGCGCGTTCTGCGGTCCGAGCCCTTCCGTGCCTGCCTGCCAGATGAGCCGATGCGCTAGCCGCGTGTTGGGCGTTCGCGTCATCTTGTCGAAGGCGAACGTGATGCCCGCCTCGCGGCCGGTCTCGCTCATCTGGTCGTCGAGGGCAGCGGCCTTGTCCGGCCCGAACTTGCGCGCCCGATACGCTGAGCGCTCCATGCCCTCCTCGGGCATGTCCGGATTGAGCTCGAACGGCCGCCACGCGATGGCGACCGGCTCCGGCATGCCCGGCGCCTCGAGCGCTGCACTGAAGCGCCGGATGCCGACGTAGCACCACGGGCAGATGACGTCGGAGTAGATGGTGACGTGGAACGGCGTCGCCGCGGAGGTGTCGTGAGCCATGATGATCGCCCTTCCTGTCGAGCGGGCCCCATGGCTCTTGCGCCGGCTAGCCCCGCATGGTCGTGGGCAACCATAGCGCGATCTCGGGGAAGACGCACAGGATGACCACCATGATCAGCATGAGCACGACGTAGGGCGCCGAACCCTTCACCACCTCCGAGAAGCTGTAGCCGCCGGATATGGCGTGGATGGTGAAAAGGTTGAGCCCCACGGGTGGCGTGATCTGCCCGAGCTCGATCAGGATCGTGAGCACGATGCCGAACCAGATGAGATCGAAGCCGAACTGCTTGATGAGCGGCAACAGCACCGGGAGCGTCATGTAAATCATCGAGATGCCGTCGATGAAGCACCCGAGCACGATGTAGAGCACGACGAGCACCGCGAAGAACGACCACTTCGAAAGCCCGAGCGAGAGCACCCATTCGCTGATGGTGCGGCTGGCGCCCGAGTAGGTGAGCGCCGTCGAGAGGATCTGCGCGCCGATGATGATGAAGACGACCATGCACGTCGTCTTCACCGTCGACATGACGGACTCGTTGAAGACCTTCGCGTTGAGATTGCCGTAGAGCGCCGCGAGCACGATCGCACCGGCAGCACCAACGGCGGCCGCCTCGGTTGGCGTCGCGAACCCGACATAGATGCCGCCGAGCACCGTCACGAGAAGGGCGAGCACCGGGAACACGTGCAGCGCATCGCTGAGCGTCGAGCCGATTTCGCCCGGCGCGCGCGGCGGCTCGACGGGCCTAAGCGTCGGGTCGAGCAGAAGCCGGATCGCGATGTAGAGCATGAAGATGCCGGAGAGCATCAGGCCGGGGAAGATGCCGGCCATGAACAGCTTCGCGATCGATTCCTCGACCAGCGCACCATAAAGCACCATGACGATCGACGGCGGAATGAGAATGCCGAGCGTTCCGCCGGCCGCGAGCGACCCGAACGTCATGCGCGGCGGGTACTTGCGCTTCATCATTTCCGGAATGGCCACCGTGCCGACGGTCGCGGCCGTCGCGACGCTCGAGCCCGACACGGCCGAGAACACGGCGCAAGAAAGGATGTTGGCGTGCAGCAGTCCGCCCGGCAGCCAGCCGAGCAGCACGACGACACCCCGATAGAAATAGCCGCTGACGCCGCTCCGAAGGATGATCTCGCCCATCAGCAGGAACATCGGCACGGCGATCAGGATGTAGCTCGCCGAGTTGTTCCAGATCACCGAGCTGAGCGCCTGGAGCCCGATCAGGCCCTTGCTGAGGTAGAGCACCAGCACACCGACGGCACCGAGCGCCAGCGCGGTCCATTGCCCGATCAGCAGCATCAGGGCAAGGCTGCCGATCAGGATGAGAATGATCAGCTCGAGGCTCATGGGAGATCCGGTGTCATGGAAGAGGGGCGAGATGAGAGGCGCGTCACGGAACGTTGCGCACGCGTTCGACGAGGAAAGCGACGAGCTGCACCAGCAGCACCGCGAGACCGATCACCATGACCGATTGCGGGAGCCATTCGGGCGTGTCGAGGACGGAGACGGCGCGCGTGTCCTGGACGAACGCGTACTGCACGTGCTGCACCGCGTAGAACAGGATGGTCGCGATGAACACGGCTGCGACGCTCGTGAAGACCCAGCGTGACAGGAGCTTCAGGGGCTGCGGCATCGCATCGTAAACGACTTCGACGCGGATGAATCCGCCATGCGCGAGGGTGTAGGCGAGGCCCAGAAAGACCAGCGCGGCGTTGAGATAGCCCGCGATCTCGTCGGCAACGAGCATCGAGCGCTTGAATTGCCGAAGTCCCACTTCCGCGCAGACGAGCACGAGGATGCCGACGACACAGAGGCCGGCCAGCACGCCGGCGGCATTTGAGAGCCGCAAGGCGAAGCGTCCGAACGCAGTGTCGGGTGCGGTCGAGGTGTCCTTGTCGGGCGGTGATCCGGATTGCAAGGTTCGGTCCCCTGAGGCAGGTAGAATAGGCGATCAGGCGCAGGCCCGGCGGAACGATGAACCCCGGGGCCTGCACCGTGCATGTGGGACGAAGCGGTCGTTACTTGCCGAGCGCGGCGCGGATTTCCTTCACCAGGGCCTCGGTCTCCGGGCCCTGCTGCTTCGACCACGACTCCCAGTAGGGCTTCATCTTGTTGGTGAGTTCGTCGATGACCTCTTTCGGCGGCGTGTAGGCGGCCACCTTGTGTTTGGTCGTCAACGCCTCGACCGACCCCTTCTCGTCGCCGAGGTTCATCTCGGTCATGCGCGGGCCGAACGAGTTGGCCGTCTCGGTGAGCTTCGCCTTGACTTCGGCGGGCAGCTTGTCGAACGCCGCGACGTTCATGAGCAGATAGTCCGGGCCGCCGATGTGGATATCGCCCATCCACGCCCACTCGGTGAACTCGTACCACTTGGCGCCCATGACGTTGAACGTCGCCGTCAGGAAGCCGTCGGCGACGCCGCGCTCCATGGCGACAGGCACTTCGGGCGTGGTCAGGCTGACGGAAGCCGCCCCGAGCTGCTTCAGCATTTCGGCCTGCTTGCCGTCCGTCGAGCGGATCTTCCGGCCGGCGAAATCGGCGATGGTCTTGATCGGCTTGCCCTTGCCGAACATGTTCTGTGACGGCCACGTCATCCAGAACAGCGTCTTCACGCCGCGCTTGGCGAAGGCGGCCGTCGTCGCCTTGTCGATGAGCGGCCAGACTTTCTTGAGGTCGTCCGGCGTGCGCACCAGGAACGGCAGGCTGGCAACGGATGCGATCGGCACTTCGCCCGAGATGAAGCCCTGATAGCCGGCTGCCAGTTGCACCTGGCCGCTGCTCGTCGCCTTCACGACCTCGGTGGCCTTGAACGGCAGCTCGCCGGCCGGCCTGACGATGATGTCGAGCTTGCCGTCCGTCGCCTTCTTCACTTCGTCCGAGAACATCTTGTAGCGCTGCGTGATCGGATGGGTCACGCCGGTGAAGGCGTAGAGGTCCCACTTGGTCTGCGCCGTAACGGGTCCCGCGGCGCCAGTCAGCGCCACCGCGCCCGCCACGACGGCGAGCCACGTCCTTGAAAGGGTCATGTCAGTCCTCCCTTGTGCGCCGAGCGGCGACGTCCGCGCCTTGTCGGCGCGGCATGTTTGCGCAAGCGGCCGCCAAGTGCAATCCCAGGTCCGGACATTTCGTGCTCAGGGCGCGACTTCGAACAGGGCCTCCACCTCGATCGGGATGTCGGCATAGAGTTCGGCGACCCCGATGGCCGATCGGGTATGCCGCCCGGCGTCTCCGAACACGTCGATCATCAGGTCGGAGAATCCGTGGAGAACGTTCGAGGGTGTGTTGTACCCGGGCGCGCAATTGATGAAGCCGACGACCCGGACGACGCGCGTCACGCCGTCGAGATGGCCGAGATAGGTGCGTAGTGTCGACAGGCAGCAGAGGCCGGCGATGCGCGCGGCCTCGGCGCCCTGCTCGGTGGTGAGCTCCCGCCCGAGCTTGCCCGTCACGTAAGGGACGTTGCCGGGCCCCAGTGGGCCATGCCCGCTCATGTAGATGTGGTTTCCCGATCGAAGCGCCCGGACCCGGTTCGCCTCGTCCGCGAACGGCGGCGGCAGCGTCACACCGAGCTTTGCCAGTCGTTGTTCGTTGGTCATCGTGCGTGCGTGCTCCCGTTGGGCCCAGGGATGTGGGCCCAGAGACGCCGAGCCTCGCACGCGTCAGGCCGCGAGGCCAGATCCGGCGGCGCACTTGACGCGGAGATCGGGCCGGCGCACCAAACGACGGGTCTCGCAAACGAGGATCGCCATGCACCACCGCCTTCCGACCGTCGCCGACGTCGAGGCCGCCGCCGCCCGGCTCGCCCCCCATCTGATCGCGACGCCGCTGCTCGAGCATCCGGTGCTGAATGCCCGCATGGGCGGCCGTATCCTCCTGAAGTGCGAGAACCTTCAGCGGGTCGGCGCCTTCAAGTTTCGCGGTGCCTACAACAAGATCGTGCAGGTGGACCGGAGCCGCTATCCGGGCGGCGTCGTGGCCTGCTCGTCGGGCAATCACGCGCAGGGCGTCGCGGCGGCGGCGACCTTGCTTGGCGTCAAGTCGGCCATCGTGATGCCGGCCGATGCCCCGGCCATGAAGGTCGCGCGCACCCGCGCCTTCGGCGGCGAGGTCGTGCCTTACGATCGCGTCAGCGAGGATCGCGAGGTGATCGCTGCACGGCTTTGTGCTGAGCGCGGCGCGGCCATGGTCCATCCCTACGACGATCCGGACGTGATGGCGGGCCAGGGGACGGTCGGGCTCGAGATCGTGGCTCAGGCGCGCGCCATGGGGGCTGTGCCTGACGCGGTGCTCGTCGCTTGCTCCGGCGGCGGCATGGCCGGCGGCATCGGATTGGCGGTGAAGGCGACCCATCCCGACGCCGAGGTGATGACGGTGGAGCCGGCGGGCTTCGATGACATGGCCCGATCGCTGGCGAGTGGGGAGCGCGAGCGGAACGCGAAGCTCTCGGGCTCGATCTGCGACGCCCTGCTGGCCGAACGGCCGGGCGAGATCACGTTTGCGGTTGGCAAGACGGTCCTGTCCGGCGGTCTCGTTGTCACCGACGAGGAGGTCCGCGACGCCATCCGCTATGCCTTCTCCGATCTGAAGCTCGTCGTCGAGCCGGGCGGCGCGGTGGCACTGGCGGCGATCCTGTCTGGCAAGCTTCCGACGCGGGAGCGCACGATCGTCGGCGTGCTCTCGGGCGGCAACATCGACGCGGCGATGCTGACCTCGATCCTGGCGGCGGCCTAGCGCATGGCGAAGCCCGAGGCTGCCGTTGCCCCGGGTTTCGCGGGGCGGATTGCGCTGTTCTATACGGCCCTGTTCCTGGTCGCGGGGACGAAGCTCCCGTATCTGCCGCTATGGCTCGATTGGCGCGGCCTCACGGCCTCCGAGATCGCCGCCGTGACGGCCGCGCCGCTGTTCCTCAGGATCTTTGCCGGCCCCCTCATCGCCATGCTGGCCGATAGCTGGGGTGACCGGCGGCGCGCCATCGTCGCCCTCGCGGGGCTGTCGCTCGGTGGCCTCGGGCTGCTCCTCCTCGCGCACGGCTTCTGGCCGATCCTGCTCG
>JBGSJD010000381.1:0-1835 GCA_041742195.1 Hyphomicrobiaceae bacterium | reverse complement strand
GCACGGCAACGGCCGGCGCGGCAACAAGGGTCGCGATCGATCGGGACAGCAGCGTGCGCCGGCTGGGACCGGGTTGGGACATGACGGGCCTCCTGGTCCCGCTCCGAAGCAAGAAGCGAGCCGCCCGCCCGGCCCGTCAGGCGGCTTTCAGCACCCGTTTCACGTGATCGAGGTAGTGGTCGAAAGCCGGGGTGACCATGGCCGGGTCTTTCGCCCGGTCGTCGTAGAGGCGCACCTGCACGGCATCGCGAAAGCTCGGCTCTGTCTCGAAACGGGCCACCTCGTCTTCGCTCATCGGTCCGCCCTGCAACTTGAGGGAGTGCACCGAAGCCGCCGACAACGTGGCGAAATAGCTCGGATCGGTCGCACAGAGATAGCGCTTGGCAGCCACATGCAGCCGGACGGGCTCGGTGACGTCGGCCCCGAAGAACCGCTTCAGGAACGCCTCGCCGAGACGCTCGTGCACGAGATCCGTCTCGAGCTCCATTGCGCGATCGAACTCCGGCTCGAACAGGTGTCCGATGTCGTGCAGCAGGGCAGCCACCACGACGTGATCTGCCGCGCCGCCGGCTTCGGCGAGCGCCGCCGCCTGGAGTGCATGCTGCAGTTGCGTGACCTGCTCGCCCCCGTAGAGCTCGCCCCCCTTGCGCGCGATCATCGATTTCAGCTTTTCGAGGACATCACCGCCGTGCATGAGGCTTCTCCGACGAGGAAACGCAGTCGCTCCCTCGTCCTACGGCCGCCCGTCACAATCAAGCCCGGGTCTCGCAGCGCCCGTCATTTCTTTGACTTCCCCGTGGTCTTCGGGGCCTCGATCGCCGGTCGCATCGACCTGACGAGGCTTGCGGCGAAGGCATCGTCAAGGTCCTCTTCGCTGCCCGACAGGAGCCGGTACCAGAACGCGCCGTTCAGGAGGTCGATGATGGTCTCAACGTCGAGATCGGCCCGGAACTGACCGATCGCCATGCCGTGCCGCAACACCTGCTTGAACAGCGTGCGCCGCGAGGCGACGAACACGCCGTAGAACTTCAGGCGGAACTCCGGATCGAGCTGGGCCTCAGCGAGCAGGCCCTGCATCGTGCGCCGGACCAGCGGCACCGAGACACTGGCGAACAGCTGCCTGAGGAAATCGTCGAGATCGCCGAACGCGTCGTCGGTCGGCGCCCGGGGCGGCAGTCGGGGCAGCACGCGTTCGGTGTAGGCCGCGAGCACCACGTCGGCCTTGCCGCCCCACCAGCGATAGATGGACTGCTTGCCGACCTTCGCCTCCGAGGCGATGCGCTCGATCGAGATCTTGTCGTAGCTCTCGGTCTCGAGGAGATGCGCCGAGGCATCGAGGATGGATTGCCGGGTCGCGTCGCTTCGCGGGCGGCCGGGGGGTCTCGGGCTGGTCGGCAGGCTCATGGGTCGGTTTCCAGAAGAACGTTCGCAATCCGAAACGGACCGTACGTGAATCGGATCAGGCCGTCGCCCTCGGAAATCGACGCTGGGCGCACAATCGTGGGCGGGCCTCACGTTTGTTTGAAAACGAAACGAACAGTTCCCTATTTACATTGGGTGCGAACATCGTTTAGTTTGTTGTCATGAGGCGCCGGGAAGACTTGGGCGCCAGACCCGGAAACCCGGATCGGATCAAGAAGCTGTCCGGTCCAACCCAGGATGAATGACATGAAAACGCTGCTCGGCACGGTTCTCGCGCTTGGCCTGCTTTCAACGGCCGCCTCCGCCCAATGGTGCCCGCCCGGTGGGCATGGCTACGGCCAGCGCCACGCGAGCTTCGGCCACACCATCCATCGTCCGGCCCAGTCGGTGGCGCCGACCGTCGTCGAGCAGGC
>JBGSJD010000380.1:0-2487 GCA_041742195.1 Hyphomicrobiaceae bacterium | reverse complement strand
GCATCGCGCAGGGCGCTGCGGTCACGCTTCGACCGCCCGCCTTCCGCGAGCAGCCCGGTCAGGAACTCGATCTGGTGGTAGCGGACGCGCGGCTCGCTGGCCTCGAACGACACGATGCGCCGGAAGGCATCGTCGATGGCGGCGCCGACGTGCTCCGCATTGGTGACAGAGCCACTGCGCGACTGACGATCGCGCTCCTCGCACAGCCAACGATAGGAGATGATCAACCGACCAAGGTCGTTCAGACCGTTCATTTTTCCACCAACGAATATGACACCGGCCACTACCCTAGGCTCAGGCGATGCGAACGGTTAAGTGGCACAATCGGGAAACATACCTACTCAGGCGAACGAGCGATTGCCACGCTCGAACACAATTATTTCAACAAAGTCGCACATAATCGACAAACTGGCGAGACAGGGCGCCGGGCCGCGGGCCAGCCGGCGGGAGCCGCCGGCCAGCGTCGCGATTATCGGCTCAGTTCGGCTTCTTCGTAAAGCCTGATTCCTTTGCTTTCAGGAGCGCCACGACGACCGAGTTGACGGGCGTCGCGATGCCGACCTTCGCCCCCTCGCGCGGAATGGCGCCATTGATGTTGTCGACCTCGGCGGGCCGGCCGGCCATGTGATCGAGCAGCATGGACGGGCGCGCGTTGGGGATCTTCTGGCCGAAATCGCGCACGTAGCGGACCGGGTCGTCGAAATCGAGCCTGATGCCCTTGGCCATGGCGACGAGGTAGGCCTCGTTGGCACAGGCGGCGGCGATGCTCCAGGCGTTGGGGTTCGCCTGCACCTCGCCGACGCGGAGCCCAGTCAGGGCGCAGGGCCCCGAGTAGGTGCAATTGCAGATCAGCTTCTCCCAGACCATCTTGTGGATGTCGTCGAAGGCGAGAACCTTGAAGCTGCCGGCTTCCCACGCCTGCTTCACGGTTTCGAGCCGCGGCGTCAGGCCGCCATCCATCTCGCCCAGCCGCAGGAACTCCATGCCGTTGTGATGGGCGTGTCCGGGCCCCTTCATGGAGGCCCCGAAGCCGCCGACGACCCCCATGAGGATGCGCTTCGAGCCGACGATCTCGGCCACCTTGTCGGCGCTGCCGAGGCCGTTCTGGATCGTCAGGATGGGAGCGTCGGGCTTCGCCATGGCAAGCGCCGCGCGGGCTGCTCCGGCCACGCCGTCATCCTTCGTCGCGATGATGACCAGATCCGCGTCCTTGACGTCGGACGGGTCCGCGGTGGCGTTCAGGCGCACCGTGCGATCGCCCGAGGCCCCCTCGACGCGCAGGCCGTTCTTGCGGATCGCCTCGACGTGGTCCTTCCAGGTATCGACGGCCCAGACGTCGTGGCCGCCCTTGTCGGCCAGCAATCCCGCGTAGATGGAGCCCATCGCACCGACGCCAATGATGGCGATCTTCATCGACCTCTTCCTTTCGCAACCCGATTGAGAGCCGCGACTGTGCCGATCGAGGGGGCCGGTCGTCAATCGCCGGTTGTCGGAGGGGAGGCCGATCAGTAGGCGTTGCGGCCCGTCACGAGCGATAACGGCGTCATCGCCAGAATGTAGAGGTCGAAGGCCAGCGACCAGTTGTCGATGTAGTAGAGGTCGTGCTCGACGCGGCGCTGGATCTTCTCGTGGGTATCGGTCTCGCCACGCCAGCCCTTCACCTGCGCCCAGCCGGTGAGGCCCGGCTTGACGCGGTGGCGGGCGAAATAGCCGTCGACCACGGCCTGGTAGAGATCGCTCTCGGCCTTGGCCTCGGTGGCGTGGGGGCGGGGACCGACGAGGCTCATCTCGCCGCGCAGCACGTTGAAGAGCTGCGGCAGCTCGTCGAGGCTCGTCTTGCGGATGAAGCGGCCGACGGGCGTCACGCGCGGGTCGTCACGCGTCACCAGCTTGCTGGCGGTGGCGTCCGACTTGTCGATGAACATCGAGCGGAACTTGTAGACCTCGATCAGCTCGTTGTTGAAGCCGTAGCGGCGCTGCTTGAAGAAGATCGGGCCACGGCTGTCGAGGCGGATCGCCAGCGCCACGAGCGCCATCACCGGGGCGGCCGCCAGCAGCAGCAGGGCGCCGAGAACGCGATCCTCGAGGTTCTTGACGATGCGGTCCCAGTCCGTCAGCGGGCGATCCATCACGGCGAGCATCGGCACGCCGCCGATATGCGTGTAGGCGCGGGCGTTGAGGCGGAGCTTCGAGGAGAGCGCCGAGATGCGGATGTCGACCGGAATGGAGAACAGGCGGTTCAGGACCTGCAACAAGCGGTCCTCGGCGGAAACGGGGACCGTCACGATGAGGAGATCGACGCTGGCGTTGCGGCAGAAGGCCGTCAACTGGGAGAAATCGCCGAGTTTCGGGTAGCCGCAGAAGCTGTCGCCCGAGCGCTCGTCCGTGCGGTCGTCGAAGACGCCGAGGATCTCGACGTGGTGGGCGCCGTCGCGCTCGAGGCTGCGGATCAGGGTCTCGGCAGCGGCGCCACCCCCGACGACGACC
>JBGSJD010000379.1:0-2992 GCA_041742195.1 Hyphomicrobiaceae bacterium | reverse complement strand
CGTATGCTGGCGCAGATCGTGGACGTCCAGGAACGGCATCGCGCGGCCCGTACGCGACGCATAGGTGTGGCGGGTTGCGACCATGGTTCGGCATTCGTCCTCGGCCATGCCCTCGATCTGCCGCAGGCCGAGGCGGAGGGCGAGCCGATCGTCCGATGTCGGCTCCAGCGTCGCGTCCCACTCGGAATGGCCGATGTCCGGCGGGCGGATCTCGACGCCGTGCTCGGCGGCATCGCGCACGATCTGGGCCGGTGCGTAGAAGCCCATGGGCTGGGAGTTGAGCAGGGCCGCGGCGAAGGCTGCCGGATGGTGGCATTTCAGCCATGAGGATACGTAGACCAGATGCGCGAAGCTGGCGGCGTGGCTCTCGGGAAAGCCGTACTCTCCAAACCCCTTGATCTGGTTGAAGCACCGCTCGGCGAAAGCGGGGTCGTAGCCGCGCGCGACCATGGCCTCTACCATCTTCTGCTCGAGGCGGCCGATGGTGCCGCGGCGGCGGAAGGTGGCCATGGCCTTGCGCAACTCGTTCACATCGGCGTCGCTGAATCGCGCTGCCGTCATCGCGATGCGCATGGCCTGCTCCTGGAACAGGGGGACGCCGAGTGTCTTGCCGAGGATGCGGCGCAACTCGTCGGGGGGGCCGTGGCCGGGGCCGGGCGAGGGGTAGGCCACAGGCTCGATGCCCGAGCGGCGGCGGAGATAGGGGTGGACCATGTCGCCCTGGATCGGGCCGGGACGGACGATCGCGACCTCTATCACGAGGTCGTAGAAGCGGCGCGGCTTCAGGCGCGGGAGCATGTTCATCTGAGCCCGGCTTTCGACCTGGAAGACGCCGAGGGAGTCGGCCTTGCAGAGCATGTCGTAGACCGCCGGATCCTCGCGCGGGACGCTGGCGAGCGTGAAGCTGCCGCCGCCATGGCGTGCCAGAAGATCGAACGCCTTGCGGATGCAGGTCAGCATTCCGAGGGCCAGTACGTCGACCTTGAGGAGGCCGAGGGTCGCCAGATCGTCCTTGTCCCATTCGATGAAGGTGCGGTCGGCCATCGCGGCGTTGCCGACCGGAACGACCTCGATCAGGGGACCGCGGGTGAGGACGAAGCCACCGACGTGCTGGGAAAGATGACGCGGGAAGCCGGTCAATTCGTCGGCGAGGGCGATGACGCGGGCGAGCAGCGGATCGGACGGGTCGAGACCGGCCTCGCGGACATGGCTTTCCGGGAGGACGCCGCCGGAGCGCGTGCCCCACACCATGCCGGCGAGCGCCGATACGGTATCCTCGGAAAGGCCCATGGCCTTGCCGACCTCGCGAACGGCCGAGCGGGCGCGGTAGGAGATGACGGTCGCGGCGAGGCCCGCGCGGTCGCGGCCGTAACGGCCGTAGATGTACTGGATCACCTCCTCGCGGCGCTCGTGCTCGAAGTCGACGTCGATGTCGGGGGGCTCCTTGCGCTCGGCCGACACGAAGCGCTCGAAGAGAAGATCGATCTCGGTCGGGTTCACGGACGTGATGCCGAGGCAGTAGCAGACGACCGAGTTGGCGGCCGAGCCACGGCCCTGGCAGAGGATGCCGCGGGATCGCGCGAAGGCGACGATGTCGTGCACCGTCAGGAAATAGGGGGCGTAGGAGAGTTCGCCGATGAGCCTGAGTTCGCGCGCGATCAGATGCTCGACGTGCTCGGGGACACCGTCGGGAAAACGCCGGCGCGCGCCCTCGCGGGTGAGCCGCGCCAGGTGCGCCTGGGGCGTCGTGTCCGGCGGGACCGGTTCGTCGGGGTACTCGTAGACCAGTTCGTCGAGGGAGAAGCGGCACAGATCGACGATCTCGAGGGTGCGTGCGAGGGCGGCCTCGTGGCCCGCGAACAGGCGCGCCATGGCGGTCGGCGCCTTGATGTGGCGCTCGGCGTTCCGGGCCAGGCGGATGCCGGCTTCGGCGACCGTCGTCCCGTCCCGGATCGCTGTCAGCACGTCCTGCAACGGGCGGCGATGGGCGGCGTGGTAGAGCACGTCGCCGGTCGCGACGAGGGGTATGTCCGTCCGGGTGGCGATGGCCGAGAGCGCGGAAAGCCGGGCCTGATCATCGCCGCGACAGGTGTGGCTCGCTGCCAGATAAAGCCTGGTGGCCGAATGCAAAACACGACGGGCTTCGAGGAGACGCCCGGTGAGACCGGGTTGCGGCGTGGAAGATGCGTCCTGCGGCTGGAGGTGCCTGGGTGCGTGCGCGCCGGCAGAGGCGGGTGATGGAAAAGGCACGATCTTCGCCTGCTCGAGCCGTGGCCGGCACGGCGCGGGGGGTGGCGCCGACGGATGGACCAATTCCTGCCAGTTCCAGTCCTCCGGCGGCAGCAGGATCAGCACCTGGCCCTCCGCGTGGGCTGCGACGTCGTCGATCGTCAGATGGCAGGAGCCTTTGGTGGCGCGGCCCTGCCCGAGAGACAGGAGGCGGCACAGGCGGCCCCAGGCACGCCGGTCGGTCGGATAGCAGATGAGCCTCGTGCCGCAGGCGAGGTCTAGGCGGGCGCCGACGAGCAGGCGGAGGCCGACCTCGCGGGCGGCGCTATGGGCTCTCACGACGCCGGCTACGGTATTGCGGTCGGCGATGCCGAGAGCCGCAAGGCCGAGCATGCGTGCCTGCGCGACGAGTTCATCGGCGTGGGAGCCACCCTCGAGGAAGGAGAAATTGCTGACCGCCTGCAACTCGGCATAGGGCGGCGGCGCGCGGCGGGCACGGCGCATATCGTGCGGGGCCTTCATGGAAAGAGGCCATGCATGAACCAGCGCGGGGGCGTGTCGTCCCCGCCTCCGTCGCCCTCGTCCGCGCGATCATCCGGCCGATCCTCGTAGAGGCCCTCGCGGAAGACCCAATAGCGAGCCCCTGTCGCATCCTCGAGCCGGTAGTAGTCGCGTGTTCCGGGTTGCCTGCCGCTTGCGCCCACGTGACGCCACCACTCGGGGGCGATCCGCTCGGGGCCTTCCATCCGCACGATGCGACGCG
>JBGSJD010000378.1:0-2635 GCA_041742195.1 Hyphomicrobiaceae bacterium | reverse complement strand
GCGGGCGTCGTCGACGAGCCCCAACGCGGTCAGCTCGGCGAGCGCGGCGTCGATGAGGTCCCGGGTGGGCGTATCGAGCGCCTTCACCGCGAGCCGCTTCTTCGCCCGCCGCTCGAGGATCTGGCGCACCATGGCGACGCTCGCCGCACGCTGCGAAACGTAGTGCAACGCGGCATTGCGGAGATAGCTGGCCGTCACCGGACGCGGAGCGGTCGGCTTGGTGGGCCTGGACTTGCCGCTCGGAGGCATGGCGGACGAAGCTCGCGATCGTCGGGGCTGGGCGAGCGGCAGCCTACCATGGTTCGCGCTCGCTTGACCCTGGGACCAGACACGAGCCGATGCCGACGCAACGAGGCCCCGCATCGGTTGCAATGCGAGGCCTCGGGTCGTGTTCGGCTAGGTCGTGGCGTTCACTCAGAGCAGCTTGCCCATGGCGACGGCGGTGTCCGACATCCGGTTCGAGAAGCCCCACTCGTTGTCGTACCAGGAGAGGACCGACACCAGCGTCCCGTCCATCACCTTGGTCTGGTCCATGTGGAACACCGAGGAATGGGGATCGTGATTGAAGTCGATCGAGACGTTCGGGCTCATCGTGTAGCCGAGGATGCCCTTCAGCGGGCCGTCAGCTGCGGCCTTGATGGCGGCGTTGATCTCGTCCTTGCTGGTCGGCTTCTTCGAGATGAACTTGAGGTCGACGACCGAGACGTTCGGCGTCGGCACCCGCATGGCGAAGCCGTCGAGCTTGCCGTTGAGCTCCGGCAGCACGAGACCGACAGCCTTTGCCGCACCCGTCGAAGTCGGGATCATGGACAGCGCCGCAGCCCGTCCCCGGTAAAGGTCCTTGTGCATGGTGTCGAGCGTCGGCTGATCGCCGGTGTAGGCATGGATCGTCGTCATCATGCCCTTCTCGATACCGAAGGCGTCATTCAGCACCTTGGCGACTGGCGACAGGCAGTTCGTCGTGCACGACGCATTCGAGACGACGAGATGATCCTTGGTGAGCTTGTGATGATTGACGCCGAAGACGACCGTGAGGTCCGCGTTGTCGGCCGGAGCCGAGACCAGCACCCGCTTGGCGCCGGCCGTCAGATGCGCCGAGGCCTTTTCCTTCGACGTGAAGATGCCGGTGCACTCGAGGGCGATTTCGACGCCCATCGCCTTGTGCGGCAGCTTCGCCGGATCGCGCTCGGCCGTCACCTTGATCGGACCGCGGCCCACGTCGATGGTATCACCGGAGACCTTGACCTCGTAGGGGAACCGGCCGTGGACGCTGTCGTATCGCAAGAGGTGCGCATTGGTCTCGACGGGGCCGAGATCGTTGATGGCAACGACTTCGATGTCGGTGCGCCCCGACTCGACGATGGCGCGAAGCACATTGCGCCCGATACGGCCGAACCCGTTGATGGCGACCTTGACTGACATGGAGTTATCCTCTCGAGGTGAATAGTGAACGCCGTATTCCGCGCCAGGGAACCAACATTGGAACCAACATCGGCGCACATCCGGCGAGCCCGACCGGAAGGCGGGAGGGCATGGGTGTGACAGTCGGCGAAATTGTTCACGAAGACGCGACCTGTCAATCAGTGATGCGCTTGCTTTATTAAGGGAGATGGCCGACACGGTCGTCTGCGGGCCCGATTTCATGCGCCGGCTCGGAACAGGCAGTCGGCCGTTGGGCTATTGCCGCCCGGCAATGGCCCGCAGGGGCTACGGAGTGGCATTGATGGCATCTCGGACAGCCGCCAAGTCGAAAAAGCCGGCCAAGAGCAAGACCGAGGCCCCAGCCCGTGCTCCGGCGGCAAAGGGCGGGCGCACGGCGGCTGGATCGGAGCCGCAAGTCGAGATCGATCGCCTCCGCGCCGAGCTGGAGGCGGCCCGCAAGCGCATCGCCGAACTCGAGGCCCAGCACGAGAGCCTGGTCAACCGCATTGATTGGGCTATCGATTCGCTGCATAGCTTGATCGACGAATGACGCGCGAGCGGCTCGCGCGGGTCCGTTGACGACGGGGGATTTGGCGACGGCCATGGGTCAGGTCACGGTGACGCTGAACGGACGGACGTACCGCCTGCGCTGCGGCGACGGCGAGGAAAAGCGCCTTGCCGAGCTCGCTGAACATCTGGGTTTGCGGATCGACCGTCTCGCCATGGATTTCGGCCAGCCGGGCGACGAACGCCTGCTGCTGATGGCAGCACTTCTGGCGACCGACGAACTGCTCGACACCCGCGCCCGCCTGAAGGCCCTGGAAGCCGGTCATGCGGGGGAACCGCCCGGCGCGCCCTACGAATCGGCATCACTCGCCACCGCGAGCTTTGGCGTCCCATCCGAAATCCCGAAGGCTGACAGCCCACCGATCACGCCCGCGACGGAGGCGCCCACCCCGGCGGCACTGCCCGTCGACGAGAAATCTCCCCCCGCTCAGACGCCGGCCCGGACGTCACTCCAGGCACGGCTCGCGGAGGCTCGCGGCGATCGGGCTGCCCCGGCGGCCAAGGCGCCCCAGACCTGAGAACGCCCTTCGTCCGCCGGTGGCGCCCCGGTCCTCTCACCCGACGATGCGCGCGGCCTTGAGCTTCGCGATATCCCCCTCCGAGCAGCCGAGCCAGGACTGCAGCACGTCCGCCGTGCTCTCGCCAA
>JBGSJD010000377.1:0-3604 GCA_041742195.1 Hyphomicrobiaceae bacterium | reverse complement strand
CGGGCTCCTCGACGAGATGGCGAAGCGCGGCCGCAAGCCCGCCGGCCTCTCCCGCATCCTGACCGGCGGCTCGGCCATGTCGCCGGCGACCATCGCCACCTTTGAGCGGGACTGGCAAGTTGATATCATCCACGGTTGGGGCATGACCGAGATGAGCCCGGTCGGAACCCTGACGCAGCTCTCCGCCGCCGAGGAAAAACTCCCGCTCGACGAGCGGGTGGCGATCAAGGGCCGACAGGGCCGCCGGATGTTCGGCGTCGAAATGAAGATCGTCGACGCCGACGGCCGCCCCCAACCCCATGACGGCACGAGCCAGGGCGAGCTGTTCGTGCGCGGCGCGACCGTGATCAGCGGCTATTACGCCAACCCGACCGCCACCGCGGCCGCCATGGACAAGGACGGCTGGTTCGGCACTGGCGACGTGGCGACCATCACCGAGGACGGCTGGCTCGTCCTCGTCGACCGCACCAAGGACCTCGTCAAGTCGGGCGGCGAGTGGATCTCCTCGATCGACGTCGAGAACGCCGCCATCGGCTGTCCGGGCGTCGCCAACGCGGCCGTCATCGCGGTGCCGCACCCCAAGTGGAACGAACGCCCGCTGCTGGTCGTCGTGAAGGCCAAGGACGCCACGATCGGCAAGGCGGAGATCCTCGACTACCTCGGAACGCGCCTCGCCCGCTGGCAGGTGCCCGACGACGTGGTGTTCGTGGAGGCATTGCCGCTCACCGCGACGGGCAAGATCTCGAAGAAGGATCTGCGTGCGCTCTATGCCGACAACCGCCTGTGAGACGGGTCCCCGGCGATAGACCTCGCAGTCGTCCCTGGGCAAACGCACAACAAGACGGCTGATCGCCCAATGAATGCGCCTCGGTTGCCGAAAAACCGGGCAAAAGGGCGCCGTCTGAGCATTTCGTCTTCCTAACCGGCGTCGTAAGTTCCGGCACCCGGCAGGAGGATGGCTCCGTTATTGACAACTCGCCCCTCTGCCGCGGCTTCAAGGGAGAGTTTTCATGTTGAAGTCGGTTACGCGCGCGGCTACGGCCCTCGCGCTCGGCGCACTCGCAATGGCACCGGACGCGGCGCTGGCGCAGCAGTCTCGTACGCTCAAGATGCAGTCCACCTGGCCGACCAGCCTGACGCTGCAGGACAACTTCCGCTTCTTCGCCACCCGCGTCGACAAGCTGACCGGCGGCGCCCTCAAGGTCGACGCGATGCCCGCCGGGCAGGTCGTGCCGGCGTTCGAGATCCTCGACGCGACCAACAAGAAGGTCATCGATGGCGGTCACGGCATTTCCTACTACTGGATCGGCAAGAACAAGGCGGCGACGCTCTTCTCCAACACCCCGGCCGGCATCGTCGGCATGGACCACATCGATTTCATCGGCTGGCTCTATGACGGCGGCGGCCTCGAACTCTGGAACGAATTCTACCAGAAGGAGCTGAGGCTCAACGTCACCGTGTTTCCCGTTCTCCCCGGCAGCCCGCAGGCGCTCGGCTGGTTCAAGCGGCCGATCGAAAGCCTCGCGGATTTCAAGGGCATGAAGTGCCGCCAGACGGGCATCGTCGCCGAAATCTACTCCAAGATGGGCATGGCGGTGGTCAACATGCCGGGCGGCGAGATCATCCCGGCCGCCGAGCGTGGCGCCATCGACTGCGCCGAATGGGTGGGCGGCATCGAGGACCTGCGCCTCGGCCTGCACACCGTCTGGAAGAACCACTACACGCCGGGCATGCACGAAAGCGCCTCGATCGGCGAGCTGATCATCAACCTCGACGTCTGGAAGAGCCTGACGCCGGTCCAGCAGGAGGTGATCCAGTCGGCGACGAGCGAGACCTTCCTGCGCTGGTGGGCGACCTGGCAGAAGCAGAACGCCGACGCCATCGAGGAGATGCAGACGAAGCACGGCGTGAAGATCCTGAACACGCCGCCCGAGATCAACGTCGCGTTCCTGAAAGCTTGGGACGAAGTCGCGGCCGCCGAGGCGGCGAAGAGCCCGTTCTTCAAGAAGGTTTACGAGAGCCAGAAGGCCTACGCGGCCAAGGTCGTGCCGGCCAAGCGCTTCATGTTCCCGCCCTACACCCTGCAGGCCAACCACTACTTCCCCGAAAAGAAGTAACGCTGGCCAGGAGCGAGACGGCTCAGGGGGCGGCTTCGGCCGCCCCTTTTGTTTTGCTGTCGACGCTTCGGGCCACGCCTCTGGCCTAATCGCCCATCGTTGGCTAGCATTCCCCCGAGCTGCCATCGAGCGGCGACGTAAAGCCTCCAGGGAGGAATGATCGGAATGCGATTTGGCAATTTGTTCTCGGCCGCTGCCGCCCTCGCGGTAACGGCCGTCATCGGGATGACCGGCCCCGCCACGGCCCAGACCCGTACCCTCAAGATGCAGTCGAGTTTCCCGGCGAATTCGACAGCCCACGACGCCTTCAAGATGCTGGCTGAGCGGGTCGACAAACTGACCGGCGGCCAGCTCAAGATCGACGCCGCTCCAGGCGGCCAGATCGTGCCGCCGTTCGAGGTGCTCGACGCGACGCACAAGAAGGTCATCGATGGCGCCGTCTCGATCGACTACTACTGGATCGGCAAGAACAAGGCGTTCACGCTCTATTCGAACACGCCGGCCGGCGTCGTGGGCATGGACGCCACGGACTTCCTCGGCTGGTTCTACGAGGGCGGCGGCAAGGCCCTCTACGAGGAGTTCCTGACGAAGGACATGCGCCTCAACGTCTATGCGCTGCCCCTTTACAGCCCCGGCCCGCAAGCTCTCGGCTGGTTCCGGAAGCCCATCGAAGGCCTCGCCCAGTTCAAGGGCATCAAGTGCCGCCAGACGGGCATCACCGCCGAGATCTACTCCAAGATGGGCATGGCCGTCGTCAACATGCCGGGCGGCGAAATCGCGCCGGCCGCCGAGCGCGGCGCCATCGACTGCGCCGAGTGGGTGGGCGGCATCGAGGACGTGCGCCTCGGCCTCCACACGATCTGGAAGAACCACTACACGCCGGGCGTCCACGAAAGCGCCCCGATCGCCAACGTTATGTTCAACACCGAAGTCTGGAAGAGCCTCACCGATCAGCAGCGTGAGATCATCCAGGTGGCGGCCACCGAAGTGTTCACCCGCTGGGGCGCCTGGATCCAGAAGCTGAACGCCGAGGCCATCCAGGAGATGACCGAGAAGCACGGCGTCAAGATCCTGAACACGCCGCCCGAGATCAACGTCGAGTTCATGAAGGCCTGGGACGCCGTGGCGACGGCCGAGGCGGCGAAGAACCCGTCGTTCAAGAAGGCCTACGACAGCCAGAAGGCCTACGCGGCCAAGGTCGTGCCGGCCAAGCGCTTCATGTTCCCGCCCTACACGCTGACCGCGGACCACTACTTCCCGCAGAAGAAGTAACGGGCGGAACAGACCCTGCAATCGAGAAAGGGGCGGCCGTTGGCTGCCCCTTTTGCTTGGGCCATCCGCTCGGCCGTCAATGCGCGTGGTGGCCAAGCCCCTGCAACGGGAACCCGCCATCCTGCGCATTCTGCGGCCGCCGACGTGCCACGAGTCGCGCCGCCTCCTCCGCCCGCCCGGCCCGCAGCATCGCCCCGGTCAGCGCATACTCGACC
>JBGSJD010000376.1:0-11077 GCA_041742195.1 Hyphomicrobiaceae bacterium | reverse complement strand
CGCCGGCCGTGAACGCGGACACCATCGCGGTGGCGCTCGGCCCGGTCGCGAGCCTCGAGGCTGATCGGCTCGTGTTCGTGGACGGAACCTTCGTCCCGAGCCTCTCGAGTTCCGAGATCGCCGGCGTCACGTTCCAGCGCTTCGCCAATGCGCCGACGGAGGACGTCGGTACGTTCTCGGCGATCGCCGTCGCCAATCCGTTGCTGGCGTTGAACGAGGCCTTCGCGAGTGACGGGGCCGTGATCGCGGTCCATGCGACGCGCAATGAGGCCGGTCGGCCGCTGGTGCTCCTCTATCTGCACACAGCGCGCGATCCGCAACGCGTGACCACGCGCAACCTGATCGAGGTTGCCGCGAACGCCAAGATCGACCTCGTCGAAGTGCATGCGCGGATCGGTACAGCGGCCGTGCAGACTTCGTCGGCGACGCGGCTGATCGCCGGCGAAGGCGCCGAGGTCGCGCATATCAAGATCGATCGTGAAATTGGCAACGCGACGCACCTGTCGCTTTGGGACCTGGAACTTGGCCCGACCACCGTCTATCGCGGGTTCCAGCTGACTGCGGGCGCGGGCTTCGTGCGCAACGATATCGTGGCGCGGTTGCCGGGCGCCGACGCGAAGTTCGACGTCTCCGGGCTGATGCTGGGGCGCGGCGACGACCATGTGGATACGACGCTGGTCGTCGACCACATCGCCACGGGCTGCGAAAGCCGGGAGCTGTTCAAGGCCGTGCTCGACGACCGGGCGAGGGCCGTGTTCCAGGGCAAGGTGATTGTCGCGCCGGAAGCCCAGAAGACGGACGGTAAGCAGATGTCGCAGGCGCTGCTGCTCGCCGACGACGTGGAGTTCTATTCCAAGCCAGAGCTCGAGATCTATGCCGACGACGTGGCCTGCGGTCACGGCGCGACGGCGGCTGAACTCGACGAGAGCATGCTCTTCTATCTGAGGTCGCGGGGCATCGGGCTTGCCGAGGCCCGGTCGCTGCTCATCGAGAGCTTCGCGCTCGAGACGCTCGAGAAGATCGAGAACGACGATATTCGTGCTGTTGCCCGGAGCGTCGTGATCGCCTGGCTGGGAGCAGACCTATGATCGACATGGGCGCAGCGAACGGGGCCGGCCCCAAGGGGCAGGCCATCGGCGAGGCCAGCAGCTCCCTCGACGTCGAGCGGATCCGCAAGGATTTCCCGATCCTGTCGCTGCAGGTGCATGGCAAGCCGCTCGTCTATCTCGACAACGGGGCGTCGGCGCAGAAGCCTGCCGTCGTGATCGAGGCCATGGAGCAGGCCTACAGGCTCGAATATGCGAACGTGCATCGGGGGCTCCATTACCTTTCGAACACGGCGACGCAACGCTTCGAGGCGTCACGCGAGACCGTGCGTCGGTTCCTGAATGCCGGCTCCGAGAACGAGATCATCTTCACCAAGAACGCGACCGAAGGCATCAATCTCGTCGCGTCGAGTCTCGGGGCGACGTTCAAGGCCGGTGACGAGATCATCGTCACGATCATGGAGCACCACGCCAACATCGTGCCGTGGCATTTCCTCAGGGAGCGACAGGGCTGCGTGCTCAAGTGGGTGCCGATCACGGGGATCGGTGAACTCGACGTCGAGGCGCTGCGAAAGCACATCTCGCCGCGCACGCGCATGATCGCCGTGACGCAGATGTCGAACGTGCTCGGAACCGTGACGCCGGCCAAGGAAATCGTGGCGATGGCGCACGCGGCGGGCGTGCCGGTCCTGATCGACGGCAGCCAGTCGGCCGTCCATCTGCCCATCGATGTCGTGGACCTCGATTGCGATTTCTTCGTCTTCACGGGCCACAAGGTTTATGGGCCGACGGGGATCGGTGTGCTCTACGCCAAGGCGCGCCACCTCGATGCCATGCGCCCGTTCCTCGGGGGCGGTGACATGATCGAAACCGTCACCACGGATGCCGTGACGTACGGCCAGGCGCCGCACAAGTTCGAGGCCGGAACGCCGCCGATCGTCGAGGCCATCGGTCTCGGCGTGGCCCTCGACTACATGATGGGCATCGGTCGCGAGCAGATCGCGCGGCACGAGGCGGAGCTGGTCGCCTATGCCCACGAACGGCTCTCCGGCATGAACTGGCTCAAGATCTACGGGCACGCGCCGGGCAAAGGGGCCATCGTCGCTTTCAACATCGACGGCGTTCATCCCCACGACGTGTCGACGATCATCGATCGGTCCGGTGTGGCCGTGCGGGCCGGTCATGCCTGCGCGCAGCCCCTGATGCAGCATCTCGGCGTCTCGGCCGTGTGTCGAGCGTCATTCGGACTTTACAACACGAAATCCGAGGTCGATGCCCTTGCGGAGGCATTGATCAAGGCACACAAGTTCTTCGCATGAGCGAGCCGATGCAAAACACCTCAACAGATCGCGACATCGCCGAGCTCGGTGCGGCCGACCTGGCGGTCGACACTAGCCAGACGGCGCGGCCGCCGAGCGTGGCCGAGGGCGGAACGCCGGTCGAGGGGTCCAAGCTGTCGCGGGAGGAACTCGATCAGCTGACCGCCGAGATCGTGCTGGCACTCAAGTCCGTCTACGATCCCGAGATCCCGTCCGACATCTACGAACTCGGCCTCATCTACAAGATCGACATCGAGGATGACCGGACGGTCGGTATCGAGATGACACTTACGGCGCCGGGCTGCCCGGTTGCCGGCGAGATGCCGACGTGGGTCGAGAACGCCGTCTGTTCGGTCCCGGGCGTGCAGAGCTGCAACGTCACGCTGACGTTCGATCCGCCCTGGGACCAGAGCCGCATGTCCGACGAGGCGCGGCTGGCGCTGAACATGTTCTAATGCAACGCGCCAGCCCGGGGACGAGGCCGACGGCCTCGCCACCCGGCAAGGGTCGCGATTGGCCGCACGGCTGTCCGCTACTTGAGCGACAGCAACTCGACGTCGAACATCAAGGTCGCATTCGGGGGGATCACCCCGCCCGCGCCGCGCGCGCCGTAGCCCATGTGCGGCGGAATGATCAGGGTGCGCTTGCCGCCGACCTTCATGGTCGAGACGCCCTCGTCCCAGCCCTTGATGACCATGCCGGTCCCGATCGGGAACTCGAACGGCTGCCCGCGGTCGACGGAGCTGTCGAACTTATTGCCCTTCTGGCCGTTCTCGTAGAGCCAGCCGGTGTAGTGCATGACGCACGTCTGGCCTCGGGTCGGCGAGGCGCCGGTCCCGATCACGGTGTCGATGGTCTGAAGCGTGGCGTTGTCTGTCACGTTGGTTCCTTCTCGATGGCGGATGACGATAGCGCTGGCGTGTGGCGGGCCCTCAGGTCCGAGGCGGGAGTTTGCGTAGACGCTCCCGGTGCCATGCATAGAGGCCGCTTGCAATGATGACCAACGCGCCGGCGATCGTCCAGACGTCCGGCACATCGCCGAAGGCCACCACGCCCACGACCGTCGCCCACACGAGCAGCGTGTAGCTGTAGGGCTGCAGCGCGCCGGCCTCCCAGTAGCCCAAGGCCTTGATCAGGGCGAGGTGGGCGAGGCTGCCAAGCATGGCGACAGCGACGAGAAGCGCCCAGCCCCAGGCATCTGGCCATGTCCAGAAGAACGGTCCGACGAGGGTCGACAGGATCAGGCCGACGACGGCCGACCAGGCCCAGGTGGTCTCGCCGGAGTCCGTTCGCGCGCACATGCGGACGAGGACCTGATAGAGCCCCCACGTGAAGGCACCAGCCAATGCGATCAGGATCGGCCAGTCCATCGTCTGGAAGCCGGGGCGGACGATGATGAGAACGCCGATGAAGCCGGCGAGAACCGCGAGCCAGCGACGCGGTCCGACCGTCTCGCCCAGCATCGGGACCGAGAGAGCCACGACGATGAGCGGGGAGGCGGCCGCGATCGCATGGACATCGGCGAGCGGGAGAAAGACGAAGGCTGCGACGAAGATGCCGTTCTCCACCAGCAACAGTGCCGCGCGCGCCGCCTGCAGTCGCGGCTGTCCGCTGCGGAGCGCGGCGCTGAGGCCGCCCGAACGGCGCAGCAGCAGGGCCACGAAGAGCGTGAAGAGGATGTAGCGGACCCAGAGGATCTGGGGGATCGAATGGCTCTTGGCCAAGGCCTTGCTGACGCCGTCCATGGTGGCGAAGGCGAACATGGCGCCAAGCATCAGGAGGATGGCGAGGCCGGGCTTCTGGGCGCCGTAGCCCTGGCCGGGCGACACGGCCGGTTCGAGGCGAGGGTCGGGTAGGGTCTGTTCGGTCATGGCTCGGCCCGTTCCCGACTGTCACCTGCCGCCGGAGGAAAGCCCCAGGTCTGGCGCAAAGCCTCACCAAGCGCCATGGCGGCCGCGACGGCGACGTTGAGCGATCTCGTGCCAGCTGCCAGGGGGATCATCAAGCGGGCGTCCGCAGCGGCGTGGACGTGATCCGGGACGCCGGCGCTCTCGCGGCCGAGGAGCAGGATGTCGCCGGGCTCGAAGTCGAAGTCGACATGGCGAACGGTGCCGCGGGTCGAGAGCAGAACCAGCCGTCCCGGGGCCCGGTCGATGCCAAAGCGCTCCCATGAGAGATGGTGGGTCAAGGCGACGCGCTCCAGGTAATCGAGGCCGGCGCGGCGCAGTGCCTTGTCCGACAGGTCGAAGCCCGCCGGGCCAATGATGTCGACGGGTACGGAGAGGCACGCCGCCAGCCGCAAGATCGTGCCCGTGTTCTGCGGAATGTCGGGCTGGTAGAGCGCCAGACGCATCGGTCCTCCGTCATTTGCGCTGCAGGCTTTGCCAAGGTCAGAAAGGGGCAAAGCGGACCGATGCGCCAAATTGCCTCTTATCGTGGCGGATACGCCGCCTTGTCGGACCGTGCAATCGATGCAAAAACGGGCACCGCGTCAATACGTCGTGTCAAGCCCGGCGCAGGGCAGCACTACCTCTTCATCGCGAAGCTCGTCCTGCACCAACGAGGCTCACAGCCTCGAAACAGGGGCTTACTCGAAACAGGGGCTTAGCGGTGTTCCACCCGCGCAGGGCTGTTCGGTGCGCCCGATCCGGGCACCGGCGGCATTCGAACTTGTTTGCACCACGTGCGCTGCACGTGAATATCAGGGAGGCCCACTTGGCGTCTGAGACGGAAAACCCGAACCGTCGTGATTTCCTGACGGTGGCGGCCACCAGCTGGGTCGCCGTAGGAGCCGCTGCAACGTTGTGGCCGCTCATCCAGCAAATGAACCCCGACGCCTCGACGCAAGCGCTCGCCTCGATCGAGGTGGACCTGTCGCCGGTGAAAGAGGGGCAGGCGATCACCGTGATGTGGCGGGGCAAACCCGTCTTCGTCCGCAACCGCACCAAGGCCGAGATCGAGCAGGCGAACAAGGTGCCGCTGACCGATCTGGTCGACCGGTATGCGCGTAACGATGCTATCGCCGAGACGGCGGCAGCGACCGACCAGAACCGGGTCAAGAAGGACCACGAGAACTGGCTCGTCATGGTGGGAATCTGTACCCACCTCGGCTGCATTCCGAAGGGCCAGGCGCTCGGCGACAGCAAGGGCGACTACGGTGGCTGGTTCTGCCCCTGCCACGGCTCGCACTACGATACGGCGGGACGGATCCGCAAAGGTCCCGCGCCTGAGAACTTCAAGGTGCCGACCTATCAGTTCGTGTCGGACACCAAGATCAAGATCGGTTGAGGCGACATTCGATGGCAAACCACGAAGATACCTTCAAGCCAGGGTCGCGCCTGTCGCAGTGGGTCGACGAGCGCCTTCCCGTCGCGCGCATGATGCACGGGCAATTTGTCGATTTCCCGACGCCCCGCAATCTGAACTACCTGTGGACGTTCGGCGGCATCCTGACCTTCTGTCTCGGTGTGCAGATCATCACGGGCATCGTGCTTGCGATGCACTATGTGCCCAATGACAAGCTGGCGTTCGATTCGATCGAGCACATCCGTCGCGACGTGAACTATGGCTGGCTGTTGCGCAGCATTCACGCGGTCGGTGCGTCGATGTTCTTCGTCGCGGTCTACGTGCACATCGCGCGCGGCCTCTACTACGGCTCCTATAAGGCGCCGCGGGAGATCCTCTGGATCCTCGGCGTGATCATCTATCTCCTCATGATGGCGACCGGGTTTCTCGGCTACACGCTGCCGTGGGGCCAGATGAGCTTCTGGGGCGTGACCGTCATCACGAACCTGTTCTCCTCGCTCGACGCCGTCATTCCAGGGCTCGGGACGGCGATCGTGACGTGGCTGTGGGGCGGCTACTCGGTTTCGGGCATCACGCTCAACCGCTTCTTCTCGCTGCATTACCTCCTTCCGTTCGTCATCGCGGGTGTCGTCGGGCTGCACATCTGGGCGCTGCACGTCGTCGGCCAGAACAACCCGATCGGCATCGACATCAAGACCAAGTCCGACTCGGTCCCGATGGCTCCCTACGCGGTGATGAAGGACCTGTTCGCAATGTTCGTCTTCATCATGCTCTTTGCATGGTTCGTGTTCTTCGCGCCCGACTATCTCGGACACGCGGACAACTACGTCGAGGCGAACCCGCTGGTCACCCCGCCCCATATCGTTCCCGAATGGTACTATCTGCCGTTCTACGCGATCCTCAGGGCGGTGCCTTCGAAGCTCGGTGGCGTCGTGCTGATGTTCGGTTCGATCCTCGTGCTGCTGTTCCTGCCCTGGCTCGACACGAGCCGGGTTCGGTCGGCCCGCTACCGGCCGATCTTCAAGTGGCTGCTGGTGCTGTTCTTCTTCACGTTCCTGGCGCTCGGCTACCTCGGCGCCAAGCCGGCGGAGGGCATCTATGTGCTGTGGGCGCAGATCTTCACCGCCTACTACTTCCTGTTCTTCCTGGTGCTGATGCCGATCGTCGGCGTGCTCGAAACTCCGTCCCCGATGCCCCGCTCGATCACCGAGTCGGTGCTTGGTGACCGGGCCGTGCCCGCCAAGTCCTGAAGCGCCGGAACGGAGAGACACCAATGACACTGGCACACTGGACCAACCGGCTGGCGATCGGCGCCTTGGCGCTCGCGTCGGGACTTGCGGCCGGAGCGGCGACGGTTGCTTCGCCGGCTCTGGCGGCGGGCGGCGAACCGATCCACATCGAGCGGCAGGAGTGGAGCTTCGCGGGTGTTCGCGGTCGGTTCGATCGCGAGCAACTGCAGCGCGGCTTCCAGGTCTACAAGGAAATCTGCGCGTCCTGTCACGGCCTGAAGCGGGTCTACTTCCGCAATCTCGCCGAGCCGGGCGGGCCGATGTTCGACGAAGAGGCGGTCAAGGCGCTCGCAGCCTCATGGCCCAACCAGATCTTCGACGGGCCGAACGAGAACGGCGATATCGCCACCCGGCGGGGCGCGCTGATCAAGCGGCCGGCCCTGCTGTCCGATCCCATCCTCGGGCCCTACGACAACGACAAGCAGGCCCGCGCCGCGCAAAACGGGGCATTGCCGCCCGACCTGTCGCTGATCACCAAGGCCCGTAGCGTCGAGTTCCATGGCGGTGTCGTCGCGCACATCGGGCAGATGGCCATGGATATCGCGAACGGCTATCAGGAAGCGGGCGCCAACTATCTGTACGCCCTACTGACGGGCTACAAGGACCCGCCCAAGGACTTCGCCCTTGCTGACGGCATGAACTACAACGTGGCCTTCCCCGGGAACCAGATCGCGATGGTGGCGCCGCTGGTGGACGGGAGTGTGAAGTACCAGAACGCAGCCGTCCCTAGGACCGTGTCGCAGTACTCGAAGGACGTGACCGCCTTCCTGACGTGGGCCGCCGATCCGCGGCTCGAGGAGCGCAAGAGCATGGGTTGGCTCGTCATGCTCTACCTTCTCGTGACCTCCGTGCTGCTCTATTTCGCAAAGAAGCGGCTCTGGTCGACGCTGCACTGACGGAACGGCCAACGACCGGATCGATCGAATTCGGATTGAAGGGGCCCCCTCGGGGCCCCTTTTCGCATGTGCACACGGTTCGTCTTTCGCGGGAGTGCGCCGCTATTGTCGGTCACCGATGCCTCGCTGCCCTTTTCCTCCTCGTTGCCGCGGGTTAGCCTGAGGTCGGAGGGCATAGGCATGGGCTGGCATCGGCGGGCGTACACGGGGGCGTGGGCCGTTCTCCTCATCTGGTCGTCGATGGTGCTGTGCCCAGGCCCCGTCGACGCCGCGTCGCCAGTTGCGCCGCGACACGCCACAAGCCTTGACGGCGCGGCGCAATCTGGTGCCTCGACAGGTTCGATCGCATCGCCGCTGCTTCACGATCTGCCACCGCTGGGTCAACGACGCTCGGCCCGATGCCGTCGCTGGCAGGACGTGGCGGCCTCGCTCGGCGAGACGTTCGCGGGGCATGCGCTCAGAACGTCGCTGCTGCGAACACAATGCGCGCTCGCGGGGCACGACGGCATGGTGCCCGCGTTCTGGGACTGGCCCTGGCGAAGCCCGTCTCGCATCTCACTCCCGCCGCACGCGCATCGCGACTTCGGCGCGTGGTCGATCCGGTGCGGTGGTGGGGCCATGCGGCACAGATGTGCGCTGCTGCTACGTGATCCCGCAACTTCGTCGGCCACGGACAAGACCGTGGCTGCCGTTGTTTCGGCGCACTTCGTCATCGATCGTGTCGCCGGGCGCGAAATCCTGCTGTGGCGGTTGATCGTTCGGCATCAGCGCGAGGCAGGGCGTGGCCGGGGGGATGCTCGGCCGTCACGGGGCGCCTCGCTGACGCCGGCTGGCGGGGCGCAAGGCCGTTCTCCCCGGCGTCATGACGGGCAGGCCAAGCCACTCAAGTTGCGCATCGCGGGCGAGGTGCAGACGGAGCGGCCGATGCATTGCGTGGCAGGGCTCTGTTCGTTCGAAGTGAGGGCCGAACGTGCCGGGCGCTTCGCGACATGGCTCGCCGACGGCGGGGGGATCGATATCGAGTTGCTCCACGCGCCTGGCGGCGTGAGACAGTTCCGGCTCGAGGCGAACGGCTTCGGCCCAGGACTGGCGGAGCTCATTCGGCTGCGGCGCGCCGAGCACGCGCAGACCCCCGGGCGTTCGCGCTAGGCCGCCTCAGACGACGACGGGCTGGGCTGCCTGCTCACCGACGTGGAACACACGCCGGTAGCGTTCGAGCATCTCGGGGGGGCCGACCGCCTTGGTCGGATTGTCAGAGAGTTTCACGGCTGGCTGGCCGTCGGCCGAGATGACCTTGCAGACGATGGAGAACGGATCGAGGCGGCCTTCGGCATCGAGGCCGCGAAAGTCGTTGGTCAACAGCGTTCCCCAGCCGAAGCCGAGGCGGATGCGCCCGCTGAAGTGGCGATGAAGCGCCTCGACGAGATCAACGTCGAGACCGTCGGAAAAAATGGCGAGCTTCGTCTTCGGGTCCTGGCCATGCTTCTTCCACCACTTGATCGCCAGTTCGCCGCCGGCGATCGGATCGCCGGAATCGATCCGGATGCCGGTCCAGTTCGAGACCCATTGTGGGGCGTTCGCGAGAAAGCCCTCGGTACCGTAGGTATCCGGCAGGATCACCCGCAGGTTGCCTTCGTAGTCGTCCTGCCAATCCTTCAGGACATCGTAGGGCGCCTTGGCCAGTTCGGCATCGTTGCGGGCAAGGGCGGCGTAGACCATGGGCAGTTCATGCGCGTTCGTGCCGATGGCCTCCACTTCGCGACGCATCGCGATGAGGCAGTTCGACGTGCCGAGGAATGCCGGTCCGAGCCCTTCCCGCATGGCCTGGACGCACCAATCCTGCCAGAGAAAGCCATGGCGTCGGCGGGTGCCGAAATCGGCGATCCTGAGGTCCTGCAGCGTGCGCAGGTGCCCGATCTTCTCCCAGACGCGAGTCATCGCGCGAGCGTAGAGCACCTGCAGCTCGAACTTGCCCATCCCCTTCGTCACGGCCCGCGAATGCAGCTCCATGATGACGGAGAGCGCGGGGATCTCCCACATCGTCGTCTCGATCCAGGGGCCTTCGAACGTCAGCTCGTACTGGTCGCCGCGGACTTCGAGATTGTAGGGTGGAAAGCGGAAGTCCTCGAGCCAGGCGATGAACTCGGGGGCGAACATCTGGCGCTTGCCGTAGAACATGTTGCCGCGGAGCCAGGTGGATTCACCGCGGCTCAAGGACAGGCTCCGGATGTGGTCGAGCTGCTCGCGAAGCGCGCCGATATCGATGAGGCGTGCGAGGGGCACGTCGGTCGACCGGTTGATGATCCCGAAGGTCACCCGCGCGTTGCGATGGCGGCGAAAGATCGTCTGCGCCATCAGCAGCTTGTAGAAGTCGGTGTCCAGCACCGAGCGGACGATCGGATCGATCTTCCAGTTGTGATTGTAGACGCGCGTTGCGATGTCCGTCATCGGCCCGTTTCTCGCTTGGGGCGCCGGCCGGAGGTGAGGCGGCGCTGGCGGCGTGTCGATTGGGGCTTGAGTCTAGCTGGCAGGGCCTCGCGCTGTCACGCACGGGTTGCGGATTGGCAAATGCGACCGGGCAGAGCGCCACGAAAAAAGGCCCGCCGGATGGGGCGGGCCTTCCTCGTTCGGTGCCAAACAGGCCACCGGCCGTGACGGTCGGGCGTCTGGATCAGAAATCCATGCCGCCCATCCCACCCATGCCGCCCATGCCACCGCCGGGCATTGCCGGCATATCGGCATCGCGCTTCGGGGCGTCGGCAATCATGCATTCGGTCGTGATGAGCAGGCCGGCCACGGATGCGGCGTCCTGGAGCGCGCAGCGCACGACCTTGGCCGGATCGATGACGCCAGCCGAGACGAGGTCAACGTACTGGCCCGTCTGTGCGTTGAAGCCGAAGTTGTACTTTGAGCTTTCGAGGATCTTGCCGACGATCACCGAGCCGTCCTCGCCGGCGTTGTCGTAGATCTGGCGGGCCGGCGCCTGGATCGCGCGGCGCACGATCTGGACTCCGACTTTCTGATCCGCATTCTCGCAGACGACGCCATCGAGCACCTTGACGGCGCGCAGCAGCGCTACACCGCCGCCCGGGACGACGCCTTCCTCGACCGCGGCGCGGGTGGCGTTCAGCGCGTCGTCGACGCGATCCTTGCGCTCCTTCACTTCGATCTCGGTGGCGCCGCCGACCTTGATCACCGCAACGCCGCCGGCGAGCTTCGCC
>JBGSJD010000375.1:0-2667 GCA_041742195.1 Hyphomicrobiaceae bacterium | reverse complement strand
GCGCGCTCCCCCCCGCACTCGCGGTGCGCGCGCTTCTCACCGCCATCCGCGCCCACGCCTGGACGTTCGCCGGCTCGGGCCATGTGACGATCGGCATCGGTCCAGCTGCCAAACTCGCGATCGACCGCAATCCCCTCGCGACGCCCGGATGCCCGTGGCACGTCGGCGTATTGGAGACCTTGTTCCGAAAGACCGGCGCCGCCGCGTCCCGCGTCACGCACCGCCGCCTCGGCGACACCGACACCTTCGCGCTTTCCCCGAAGGGCCGCTGAACCGACCCCCTATGGTGACTGGGGCCCAGCCTTACGCCCGCTTCGTACCACCCCACCCGTACTCGCGCCTGGCGTGCTCTTCGGTGACGAAGCCGTCCGCGAGGTCTTCGGCGATGGCCTTCGGATCGCGCTTCTCCGGCGGACCATAGCCGCCCGCGCCGGATAGCCGGAAGCTCAGGATGTCGCCCTGCTTGATCGGTCGCGTTTCCTTGGAATGCAGCCGCTCGCCGTTCCCCTGCGGATTGAGGATGCTCTCGGCGAGCGCACCCGGCTTGCCGCCGAAGATGCCGTAGGGCGCGAACACGTGGCGATCGCCGAGATGCGACAGCGTCGCCGTCGAGTTGAGAAGCTCGATGTCCTTCTGCACGCCGCAGCCCCCACGCCACTGGCCGGCCCCGCCCGAATCCGGAATGAACCCGAAGCGATGAATGCGCACCGGATTGTGCGTCTCGTGCACCTCGACCGGGATGTTCGAGCAGTTCATGACGGGCGTCATGCCCTCCACGCCATCCTTGCCGAACTGGCCGCCATAGCCGCCGAGCGACACGTCGTACATGACGAATGACCGTCCGGTGCGGTCGTCGATGCCGCCGATGTTCGGGTTGGACCAGTGCGAGAACGCCCCCATCGCGCGCTCGGGCAGCGCCTTCGCCATCGCCCCGTTGATGGTGTCGAAGATGCGGATCTGCAGGATCGGACGACCGCCCGACGGCGCCGGAAAGCGCGGATTGAAGAAGCAGCCCTCTCGCACCGTCAGCTTGATCGGCCGCATGCTGCCTTCGGTCTGCGGTTCGAGCGCGTTGCAGAACGTCTTCGTCGCGAACACCGCGTAGGCACGCGTGTAGTTGATGTAGGAGTTGATCGCCGCCGGCACCGCGTCCGACGAGCGCGAGAAATCGAACTCCACCGAGCCCTTGCCGTCGAACGTGATGTCGACGGCCATCTTGATCGGATCGGTATTCGGGCCGTAGTCGTCCATGTAGTCTTCGAAGCTGTACGTCCCCGCCGGCACCTTGGCGAGCGTCTCGCGCATCGTCGCTTCCGAGCGGTCGAGAATGGTGGCGTAGGCGCTCTCGACGGTCGCGATACCGTAATCCGCAAACATCTTCTGGAGCCGCGCCGCGGCCGAAAGGTTCGCCGTGTGCTGGGCGAGAAGATCACCGCGCACCTTGTCCGGAACGCGCACGTTGCCGAGCACGATCCGCATGATGTCGTCGTCGATGCGCCCCTCGCGCACGAAGCGGACCGGCAGGATGCGGAGCCCCTCTTGGAACGCCTCCGTCACGCCGTGCACTTTCTGCGAGCCCGGCGCCGCGCCGCCCATGTCGACCTGATGCGCCGAGCAGCAGACGTAACCGACCAGCCGCTGCTCAACGAACACCGGCATGATCTGATAGACGTCGGGGAAATGGCCGGCGCCGATGAAGCTGTCGTTGACCATGATC
This sequence comes from Hyphomicrobiaceae bacterium, assembly GCA_041742195.1. Taxonomy (GTDB): domain Bacteria; phylum Pseudomonadota; class Alphaproteobacteria; order Rhizobiales; family Hyphomicrobiaceae. The sequence goes on along the minus strand of JBGSJD010000375.1, from coordinate 950 downwards.
GAGTCGCCCGGTTTGAGCGTCCCGGCGGGAATGTAGTCGAGCACCTGCTTCGCCATGAACGGCATGGAGCCGAGATGGCCCGGGCTGTAGTTGCCCTGCGCGATCATCACGGCGTCCTTGTCGAAGAGCGCCGTCGCGAAATCGTCGCCCTCGCGCACCGCCTCCGAGAACGCCGTATTCCGCAGCGTGACGCCGAGCTCCTCGGCGATGGAAAGCACCGTGTTCCAGATCACGGTGAGCGTGATCGGATCCACCTTCGCGCTGGTGTCGATGGACGAGGCCGTCATGAGCGTCCCTCCGGATCGATGTCGATGATGATGTGTCCTGCGTCATTCATGTGCACGGTGTCGCCGGGCGGCACCACGATCGTGCAATAGGGATCGTCGATGATGACGGGACCGGCGAACGGCGCAGCCCCGGAGAGCGCGGCGCGATCGAGGACGCGCGTATCGGTGAACCCACCAGCCTCCGGAAACCACGCCTGGCGCATGACGACTGGCGCGCCGCCACCTGCCCCGCCCTCGGCCATGCGGATATCGACGTCGCCGTGCCGCGCATGCGTCGCAACGAGCGTCCAGTCGACGCCTTCGACGATGCCCTGCTCGTCGACGAACTTGTTCTTGCGGAGATAGGCCTGCCGGAACGCCTCGATCACCTTCCCCGGATAGCTGGCGTCGATCGCGCCGCCCGGAAGCTCGACGTGGATCTCGAAGCCCTGCCCCACGTAGCGCATCTGCGCATAGCGCGACCACTGCGGCTCGCCGCCCTGCCCGACGCGCCCGATCTCGTTCCGCGCCTGCACCTCGAGCTGCCGATAGAGTTGATCGATCGACGTCTGGGCATCCTTGCCATCGAGCCGGATCACGCGCGTCGTCGACACGTCGATGCGCGGTGCCGCCTGCAAAAGGCCGATGGCCGAACCGACACCCGCGCCGTTGGGCACGACGACC
>JBGSJD010000374.1:0-1603 GCA_041742195.1 Hyphomicrobiaceae bacterium | reverse complement strand
TCGCCGTCAACTGCGGGACGCCGACGCCGGCCACGATGCGCGTCGTGCAGATGGAGCCCGGACCGATGCCGACCTTCACGGCGTCGGCGCCAGCGTCGATCAGCGCTTCGGTGGCCTCGGCGGTCGCGACGTTGCCGGCCGCGACCTGGACCCGGTTCGACAGCTTCTTGATGCGGGAGACGGCCTCGATGACGCGCGAGGAATGGCCGTGGGCGGTGTCGACGACGATCAGGTCGCAGCCGGCGTCGATGAGACGTTCGGTCCGCTCGTGGCCGTCATTGCCGACGGTCGTGGCGGCAGCGACACGGAGGCGGCCCTGATCGTCCTTGCAGGCGTTCGGATGGTTCTGGGCCTTCTCGATGTCCTTCACGGTGATAAGGCCGACGCAGTGATAGTTGTCGTCGACGACGAGCAGCTTCTCGATGCGGTGCTGATGCAGGAGGCGCTTGGCCTCCTCGCGATCGACGCCCATGCGGACGGTGATGAGCCGTTCCCTGGTCATGAGTTCCGACACGGGCTGGGCCGTGTTGGTCGCAAAGCGCACGTCACGATTGGTGAGGACGCCGACCAGCTTCCCCTGACGGCTGCCGTTGCGGGACGGCTCGACCACCGGGATGCCCGAAATGCGATTTGAGCGCATCAGTTCAAGGGCGTCGGCGAGGGTCGCGGTCGGGTGGATCGTCACCGGATTGACGACCATACCGGATTCGAACTTCTTCACCCGCGCCACTTCCTGCGCCTGCTCGACCGGCTCGAGGTTGCGATGCACGACGCCGATGCCGCCCTCCTGGGCGACCGCGATGGCGAGCCGGCCCTCGGTGACCGTGTCCATGGCCGACGACAGGATCGGGATGTTGACCGAAATTTCCTTCGTCACGCGCGAGGCGACATTGGTCGCGCCCGGCAGAACCTCGGAGCCACCGGGGATCAACAGCACGTCGTCGAACGTCAGGCCAATGTCAGCTTCGATGAGAGAGGCGCGATGGCGCATGCCGGATCTCCTTCAGTCGGCCAAAGACATGCGAATTGCAAAATCGCCCCGCGCGCCTTTCTCAAGGCAGGCGAGGCGAAGCACGTCATGGGCCGGGATGCTTGATTCCATTGCCCCGTCTAGCAGACCGCCGTGACGCGGGAAAGACGACCAAATCGCGCGGAGCCATGCAGGATGTGCACATCTGGGCCGACCCGGCAGGCAGTGGTTCAGGCGGGCCGGGGCGGACCACCCCGGGCCAGCCAGCCGCGTACACCCTGATCGAGCACCACGGCCGAGAGAATCAGCGCGAAGCCCGCCCAGTCGAGAAGGCCGAGCCGCTCGCCGAGCAGGAGGGCTGCGGCTGCGACCGCGAACACGGGGACGAGAAGCGTGCCCAGCGCCGCCGTCGAGGCGCCGACGCGGGCGATCAGGGCGAACCAGAGGGCATAGGCGATGCCTTGCGGGAACACGGCGTGATAGGCGAATACGGCCTGCATGGTGGGGCTCGAGAGATCGAGGCGCGGCATCTCGAAGGCCAGCATGCCGAGCCCGGCCGCCGTCGCGCCGACGGCCAGCTGCCAGGTGGTGAGCGCCATGGGATCGGCCTCGGGGCGGGCCCAGCGGAGGAAC